>JADLGB010000282.1 GCA_020849535.1 Candidatus Hydrogenedentota bacterium | reverse complement strand
TCGCGTGCGATATCTTGTCCAACATCGAGAGAACGCGTCCGTGGCGAAGCTGACAATCGTGTTCGCTGCGCTCATCGCGGGCCTAGCTGCTGTGCCCTTTGCAGCCGGGGAGGGGGAAGCAGTTGGCCCTCCCCCGTTTTTCGCGCTCTGCATGGACACGCATGACAGCCAGAAGCGCAGTCTTGAGCAGCAGGCCGCGCTGCTTGCTGAATTGGGCTATAACGGCGCAGGGCACCTCTGGCTCGACGACCTCGAGGAACGCATCAATACGCTCGACGCGCATGGGCTCAAGTTGTTTCAAGTCTACCTGCAGGTCAACATCGCGCCAGAGGCCAATCCTCCCTACGATCCGCGGCTGAAAGAGGCACTGCCGCTGCTGAAAGGCCGCGACACGTCGCTGGCTCTGTTGATGGGCGGAGGCGCTCCTTCGGATACGGCGGGGGACGCGCGGGCTGTCGCTCTCGTTCAAGAAATCGCCGACATGGCCGAAGAGTCCGGTGTGCGCGTCGCGCTGTATCCGCATTCCGGGGACTGGCTTGAGCGGGTGGAGGATGCGCTGCGTATCGTTCAGAAGGCGGAACGTGCGAATGTCGGCGTCATGTTTAACCTGTGTCATTGGCTGAAAGTGGACGATGAGAAGAACCTGAAGACGCTGCTGACATCCGCCATGCCGCACCTCTTTGCGGTGAGCATCCACGGGGCGGACCGCGCGGAGGAGATCCATGCCGGGACGGGTAATTGGATCCAACCCTTGGACAGCGGCTCATTTGACGTGGGCGCGCTGCTGGATGCGCTGCGCGAACTCGGTTATCAAGGCCCGGTTGGGTTGCAGTGCTACGGAATCCCCGGCGATGCGCGGGACCACCTCACGAAGTCGATAGCGGCCTGGCGTCGACTCATGGAAGCTCGCAAACCCTAAATCACCCGGTCAGGACCGCTACTCGCCCTTTGCCCCTGCTGCGATCCACGTGCGAATCGTGTGCAGCTCGCTCTCGGTCAGTTCGCCGGCGTCTTTCGGCATCTTGGGGAGGTATACGCCACGAATATGCAGGACCATTGGGCTGCTATCCGGCGCGCCGGGAACAACTGCGGGGCCTGCGTAATCGCCACCCTTGAGGATGCCCGCATGGGTAGTGAGGTCAAGGCCGGCCTCCGGGCTCTGGCCGCCGTGACATTTGAGGCAGTGACGTTCGAGCAGCGGGACGACATCCCTCGTGAATGTGATCGAAGCGGCCTGCGCCGGATCGATGGGTAGGATGTTTGGAGTGTACGTCGCGTCGGCGGGCGCGGCGACACTCGCCAAAGCGGACGGGATGACGGGCATAGTCGCCGCCGGTTTACCCCCCACGATGACAGTCGCTCCCGAGGTGCCGTCGGCTCCGGCGACCGGCGTGCCGATGCCCCAGCCATACACCAGGCGTCCGCCGCTCGATCCCGCATACAGGAGAACAACGGAGAGGGCAAGCGCGCTGAGTGTCGCGAAGCCGGCACTTGCCCGGCCACCCGAGCGCGCGCGGAAATGGCTGGCCGCCAAAAGCGCGCAAGAAACAAGAGCCAACGCCGCGACGGACCACCCAAGCAACCTGTGGTGCGCCACGACCGTTTCGATGTCTTTGTTCGCAAGGGCCACCAACTCCGATGCCGCGCGCTGGCCGGTGTAGACCGCAGTTCCCGCAGCCAGGCCTGTAAGAAGGAAGAAGGCCGAGCCAAACAGACGTACGCCCGGCCACCGTTTGGGCGCGAGGAAGGCGGCGATTGCCAGCGGCAGTCCGAGCAGCCCGAGACTGAGCGGCATATGCACGGATGCGGCGTGCAGGGCGTGAGCTGAATCGAAAACTCTAGTAAGGTCCATGAGCGATTGTTAATTGCGGATGCACAACCCGCAACCCCCTTCTGTGGTGGAGAACCCCCGTCAAAATGGGATTGGACCAGAATCCACCGTTGGACTTCAACAAACTGAAGAAGGCTCAGATCTCCTGCCTGCAACGCCTGCGCGTTCTCACTTCCATTGCTGGAAGTGCTGGATAAAGCGGTCCGTGGCTGTGCGGGGCCGCGGATCCACGTGGTCTGGCAAAAGATCGTAGATGCGGTAGACGCGGTCCCAATACTGCGTCCTCAGTGCGTCGTAGTTTGGCGCGGGCGCGGTGAGATCGGTGAAGAGGCGCGCGAAGAATTCGAGTTCCGCGCGGTAGATTTCCGGAGTTGGATGGAGAGACACATTGGTGCTCACCGAATCCTTGGCCGCGTGCAGGGCGTCTGTCAACTCGCGCATCTTCGCGTGGTAATCGGCACGCGGCATTTGCACCACATCGTAGCTGCCCCAATCGGGAAGCGCTTCGAACAGCGGATACAGCGCGGCCACGGGACGTCCCGCATCGCCGAAGAGTTTCGTGAAGAACTCTTCCGCGATGGCCTGCGGCGAGGCATCTGGTTGGGTGAAGGAACGCGCGGCTTCGTAGAGCGATAATTGGTTGAGAAGCGGCGTCATGGTGAAACAGATGCCGCCGCGATAGGGCGCGGCCTCCCGCTCCTCACGCCGCCGCTGAAACAACCGCGAGAAGCGATAGTGCGGGTAGACCGCATTCTCGCCTTCGGTCAAACTGAAATCCCAGGTTTGAATTGGATTGGTCTTGGCGATTTCGACAGCCCATGGGCGGGCATCCTGCTCGCCCTTCGGATTGCCGTCGCCATTGAAACCCAGGTTGATGCCCACGGAGGTATCCGCGGGAAAGTCCTTCAAGCGGCGCAGAAGATAGTTCATGGACCTGTCAGCACGCTCCTTTGAGAAGGTCCAGGCGCTGGCCTGATCCTGGGGGATGAACTCGCCCCGGCTGTTTTCGGGCATGTGTATGATGCCCCATCCAAAGAATGGCGGACCCCAGGTGTTGAATTCGACCTCGGCGTTGGGCAGGTTCTTCTTGATCAGCGCGGCCACTTCGATGGACTTGTCGATGTAGGTCTCCGCGGTGCACCCGTTGCGCGAACAGGCGCCGGGATCGCCGGGGAAGATCCCCACGATATCGAGGCTCGGGAAACGGCGGGTCCAGGCGTCCCACAGGCCCAGCACTTCGCGCCATTCATCGGGGAGGTTCGGACACAAGGTGCGCCACTGGTCGCCCACTGTGGCGATAGCGACGATCATCTCAGACTTCATGCCGCGTTCACGGACGCGATCAAGGACTACGTTCATCTGACGCGTGTACTCTCGGCCAAGGTCCGAGTCCAACGCCTCGCGGCAGAACATGCGCGGTTCCAGCCAGAACTCGAACACGTTGAATCCGAACCCCGCGATCATGTCCACCAGCGCTTTCCAATCCGCATCCGTCCAACGGAAGGGCAAGTCCGGGTAGTACATGTTCGGGTTGTAGGCGCAGAGCAGGTGCGACGCGAAGTTGTTGTAGTAGATGATCCGCTTGGCCGGAGCCGGGTCTTGCGCCTCGCTGCGCAAGAGATAAGAACCCGCCATCGTGATTGCCATACTGCCTAAGAACTCGCGCCGCCGCAGTTGCATAATGTGAACCTCCAGTGGTGCACGCAGCCGTCTTTCTCCGCCGACAACGGTATCGCAAAGGGGATCAGAAAAGCATTGTCTTGGGAAGGTGCAGGCGAAGACGCCCGGCGTGGAAGCCGGAGGCACCATGTCGTTTGGCGTGGCATTGGTTCGCACTTTCAGCGCTCAAGAATGGAAGGGGCGGGCCGTGTACCCTGGGCGGCGCTTCGCTCTGCCCAGGGCTAGTATGGTGCTGGCCTTTCAGGCCGTAGAACAAGAAGCGTCAGCCGCAGAAGTGCCAGCCGCAGAACAGATCTTCCCATCTGCGCACATTCCGACAACGGTTGTCGGAGGTAGGAACACCGAGCATTGCATCCTTGCAAGTGCAGGGACTGCCTCGCTGAAGACGCCCGGCGTGGAAGCCGGGCGCTACAGTGCTGGCAACCCATTATTCATGGCTCGTCTTGCTTTTCCTTGCGTTCCCCCTGGTGGGGCTTCTGCCCCGCTCTGTCCGGTCGGGGCGCCGTTTGCTTCTTGAGCCTTCGTGCATAGGGGTTCTTGCGGGACTTCATTTTCGCGAGATTGTATTCGGCCTTCATATGCGGGTCTCCGGCAGCGTCTCGTCTGTAAGGCCTGTCCTGCTCGAATGATCGTCTTCGCGCGGCGCGGCCGGTTGCACGGATTCGGGGGCGAGGGGTTGTTCGGTGGCGGCGGCGAGGCCGGCGGCCACTTCCGGGAGGATGCCTTTGCTGACGTAGATGGGATGGACGGCTTCGCGGATGCGGGGTAGTCTCGCGGAGAACGCGAGTCCTCCCGCGATGCAGCACGTGCCGCCGATCATCACGGTCCAGGGGGCGCCAATCCACGCGGCCAATCCGCCGGACAGCAAGGCGCCCAGCGGGACCATCCCTTGAAAGGCCATCGAGTAGAAGGACATCACCCGCCCGCGCTTTTCGTCGGTGGTGAGGGTTTGGAGCAAGGTATTGCTCGAGGCCATCTGCGACATCATCCCCACGCCGATGAATGCCATGGCAGGCAGCGAAAACCAGAGCGAACGGGACAGGCCCAGTCCTATCAGGCCGATGCCCATCACGACGGGCGCCATGCCGACGATCCGGCCGAGTCCGCGGACGGATGTGCGCATGGCAAGGCGCAGGGCGCTGATCAACGCGCCAACGCCGGACACGGATATCAGGAGTCCTTGGGTGAACGATGTGCCGCCGAGGACTTTGTCGGCGAAGATGGGCAGCAGATTCACGTAGGACTGGCCCACAAGGCTGACCATGGCGAGCAGAAGAAGAATATATCGCATCGGGGGGAACCCGAAGGCGTACTGGAATCCTTCTTTCAAATTGTGCAAGACGGCGGTGCCGGCTTCGGCGCGCGGGTTGGGCGCCACTCGTATCGCGAGCAGCCCTCCGATTACGGCGATGTAGCTGAGGCCATTGATGAGGAAGCACACGCCCTCGCCGAAGGCGTGGACCAATATCCCCGCGAGGGCGGGTCCGACGAGACGGGCGGCGTTCACGATGGAGGAGTTGAGCGCGATGGCGTTGTTCAAGTCCTGGCGGTCGTCGAGGAGCTGGATCATGAACGATTGGCGGGCGGGCATATCCACCGTGTTGATGAAGCCAAGCAGCAACTGAAGCGCAATGATGCCCCCGATGTCCAGCCACCCCGCGAACATCAGGGCGGCCAACGCCAGTGCCTGAGCCATCGACAGCACCTGGGAGAGGATCACCAAGCGGTGGCGGTCGACGCGATCGATCAAGACCCCCACGAATGGCGCCAGGAAGAAGGTGGGCAGGCGGCCAATGAAGGGGACGAGTCCGAGCAGGAAGGGATCGTGGGAGAGCCGCCAGGTCAACCAGCCCACCGCCAGCATCTGCATCCACGTTCCGATGAGCGAAATGGATTGCCCGAGAAGGAATAGCCGGAAGTTGCGGTGCCGCAGCGAGCGGAACAGCAGTTTGAGCTTCGAGGGTGTAGTCGACTCCGGCATACTCTCACGTCACCTTGCGCCGGAGACGGGGCTGGCATGTGCGGACAGTGTTCACCACCGCGTAGCAATCACGACAGTTAGAGAAGAACTCCTGTGGTTTCACGGGCAAATGGATTTCCTGCCGGACACGATGGGCGTTTATTGACAGGAGTATAACACAGGCGCCGCGCCACTCGAACAAGGGATGCACACTTGTGTCATAATCACATTTTCAATTTGGAGTGTTGTCAACATCGAATTTCTACTGAAGGAGTAACCATGACTCTGCTGATAGCCTTGGCATTTCACGCCACATTTGCCTTCGGCGCTGAGTCCGGTGTCGCGTCCGAATCGCACGTCTTGATGGGTGCGATTCGCTGGGATGGGTGGCATGGGCCAGCTTCCGACGTGGGGTTGACCGTTGAGAAGACACTGGCGCCGGCGCATTGGCATTACCGGTTGCCGTTCTATGGCAAGGTGGTTGGTGAAAACGCCGTCGAAGCGCGCGGCAACTCGCAGGAGGTCATGGATCGGGAAATCGCCTACGCCCACGATGCGGGACTGGACTACTGGGCCTTCGTCATCTACCCGGAGGAGAACGCGCTGAGCCTTGGTTTGAAGTTTTACCTGTCGAGCAAGCGCCGAGGGCAGATCAACTTCTGTCTCAATCTGCAAGGTGGATGGGAAGCAGGCGGAGGCCCCGGCGCTTGGACTGCCAAGGTCGCGCGTTACGTATCGTACTTCAAAGAGCCTGGATACCAGACCGTCTTGAACGGCCGGCCGTTGGTGTATCTCTACAGCGTTGATGGGCTGGTTGGCGCTGGCCGGTTCGAGACATGGGAGGAGGCGCGAACCGCATTCGACCAATTGCGCGCCGCGGCAAAGGCCGCCGGTGCGGGCGAGCCCTATATCGTCGCGCAAGGCTGGTCGCCCGAGGTCCTTCAGGAGCAGGCCAGGAAGCTCAGCCTGGATGCTATCGGCGCGTATGCGTCAAACGGCGGCGCCAAGGCCGCGCCGTATGCGTCACTTGCGGCCCACACCGAGCGATGGTGGGATGCCTTCAAGGCCACGGGGTGCGAGGTAGTGCCGCTCGTCAGCGCGGGGTGGGACATGCGGCCGCGCGTGGAGACTCCGGTACCATGGGTCAAGAACGGCGACATCGAGCAGTATTACGAGACACCCAAACCTGAAGAATTGGCCGCGCACCTCGAGAGGGCCATCGCGTGGTGCGAGGCGAACCCTGACACCGCGAAGGCACAGGCCGTGCTCATCTATGCGTGGAACGAGTTCGATGAAGGCGGCTGGATTTGCCCGACCCTGAGCGAAGGCAACGCCCGACTAGATGCCCTGCGGAAGTTTCTGCGGCCGGAGGGACTGCAAAAATGATACGCCACGCGTGAGAGGAGAACACCAATCGTGAATCTTTTAGCTCGAACACTTTTGGCGGTGGCGATGCTGGTCCCGTTTGGTCACGCTGCGGATCTCACCGTTCAGGCCTTGGCGGCGGGTGCGCCGCCGCTTATTGATGGAAAGCTCGACGACGCGGTGTGGCAAGATGGCGAGTGGGCCAGCGGGTTCTCGCTGCTCGACAAGCCTGAAGCGATCGTCGAGGTTCAGACGCGGTTCAAGGTGGCGATGGACGCGTCGAATGTCTACTTCGCGGTGCGGGCCGATGAGCCGGACATGGCGAACCAGGTTAAGACCATCGCGGAACGAGACGGCAAGGTCTATCTCGACGAGTGCGTCGAGATCATGGTTGGCGCGGACCCCGAAGGCAGCCGTTATCTGCATTTCATCGTCAACCCGCTGGGCGCGGTGTTTGATGAAGAACTCTTTAATGAAGGCAACGAGGCCAATCAGACGTGGGATTCGGGTTGCACGGTAGGCGTGGCGCTGGAGCCAGACGCGTGGACGCTGGAACTCGCCGTGCCTATCGTGGATATCGGCGTGAGCGTGAGGGGGGAAGGCGGATGGATTCTGAACGTGGCGCGCGAGCGCCGCTCTGGTCAGGTGGAAGAATTGTCGTCGTTCGCACCGTTGACAGGTGGATTTCATCAACCCACGCGATATGCGGCACTCCAGCTTCCCGAAGTGGATCTGTCGCCGCTCGTATGGGGCGTGCGCTATCCGTACGAGATCGAGGTACGTCCCGAGGGCGACGCATTAACCTGCACCTCCAAGACCTTCTTGGAGAATCAGACTGGGGCGTTCCGGTTCTTTGCGGTGCGGCCGAAGTGGCGCGTCGGAGACGCTGAGATAGCCGGCCCTGATGTGCTCGGTGGACTTGACGCCGGACAGTCGAAGGAAGTCACGTTTGCGTTTCCGGTTCCTCAACACGGCGTGGGTACGCTGTCCATCGAGGTACGCGACCGTGCGAACCCAGATTCGCTGTGGGCCGTGCGCAAACGCCAGATGACGCTCGAGTATGTGCCCATCATTGTGAATGTAACGCGGCCGCACTACCGCAACAATATCTACGCGACCGAATCGTTGGACGCCATTCAGGCATCGATTCAACTCGCCGTGAGCGCGGAGCAACGCGCGGGGGCAAACCTGCTGGTATCGCTGGCGGCGGAATCGAAGCCGGGCGAACCGGTGGCCCAGCAGACCTTTCCCGCCAATGAAGATGCCATGATTGTTTCCCTGCCGACCCCGGAGTTGGAGGTGGGACGTTACCTCTTCGCGGTCGCGTTGCAGCGCAATGAAAAGACGTTCGCGCGCGCTGAGACGATTATCCGCAAGCTGCCGAAAGTGGATCACGAATGGCGGCTCGACGAAAACAATGTGCTGCTGCACAACGGGGAACCGTTCTTGCCGTTCGGATGGTTCGCGATGCCGGCTGAGGAAATGGCAAAGCCAGACTGTCCCTATAACGCCGCGCATGATTACAACGCCCATTGGTATTCGGTTGAAAAGAACCGTGCCACCTTGGACGCGTTTGCGGCGGCGGGCAAGGTGCTCACGATCGATCCGTATCCTTCGCACGAGATGACGGATTCGCCGGCGCTGTGGGGCCAGCCGTTGTCGGAAGAGGATGCGGAGGGCGTCCGGCAGCGGGTGCGCGCGTTGAAGGGCCATCCCGGCCTGTTCGCGTGGTATATGGCGGACGAGCCGGAACTCGTGCCGGCACTGCCGGAGCGGATGCGGCAACTCCGCGAAGTCGTGGCCGAGGAAGACCCCTATCATCCCTGCATCATGCTGAACGACACGATTGCGGGCATCTACAAATATGTGGACGGCGGCGACGTGCTCATGCCGGATCCGTATCCCTGCTTCGTGAAGGGCGGACTCGCCGCGGTGCCTATCGAGAAGGTGTCCGAGTTCATGCGGGCGGCACGTGATGCCGCGCAGGGACGCCGCGCGCTGTGGATCACGCCGCAGGCGTTCAACTACGGCGATTACGGACGCGAGAACAACCGCGCGCCGACGTTTACCGAGCTGCGGAACATGACGTATCAGGCCGTAGTCGAAGGTACGAAGGGCTTCCTCTATTACCTGTGGGGAGACAGTCTCAGCTACATGGATTTGCGCGTCGGTATGCCGTTCCTTGCGAAAGAAATCGCGGATCTCAAGGGGGCCATTCTCGCGCCGGACGTGGTAGATGCCGTTCAGGTCGAGGCGCCGTTGAAGGAGGACATTCTTTGCTCGGCGCGAAAGACGGATGAGCAAGTCTATGTGTTTGCCGTGAATACAGCGCCGGAGCCGCAGCAGGTCGCACTTGCGCTGGGCGAAGCGTTGGGGGCTGTCGAGGAGTTGCACGTCGTCTCGGAAGGCCGTGCGCTCACGCGCGGAGAAGACGGTCGCTTTTCCGATGCGTTTGGTTCCTATGCCACGCACGTCTACTCGACCAATTCCGCGCTTGCGCAACGTGAGAGCGTGGTGGCCGCGCAAGCCGAGGTCGACAAACTCGACGCGGCACGTAGAAAGGCCGGCAACGTGGCGTTTGAGGAATCAGGGGTTGCAGTCAAGGTGTCATCGAAGTCGCTGTACGGTTCCGTGCCCGCGCGAATCGTCGATGGGGTGGAAGACGGCATGGGCTGGCGTGACAATACGCCAGATGTGTGCCCGGACTGGGTGGACCTCGAGTGGCCCGCGCCGGTCGAGGTGGGTCGCGTCGTTGTGTGGACCGGCACCGTTGAGGACCTTGCGGTGCTCGTTCC
>JADLGB010000281.1 GCA_020849535.1 Candidatus Hydrogenedentota bacterium | reverse complement strand
TTCAGCCCCGCCCGCACCTCGAACCCATCCAGCAACCCGTCCCGATCGCTGTCCACCGCCTGCGGGTTGGTGTGGTAGAGGAACGTCTCCTCGTAGTCGCACAGCCCATCACCATCCGTGTCCACGCTCTCGATCCGATGACTCGTGGTTGGATCGGTCCCGGCCCGCAGCTCCACACCATCAGGAATCTCATCCCCATCCATGTCCCGGTTGCCGGGGTCCAGCCCGCGCTTCCGCTCAAAGTCGTCATCCAGCAGATCCTGATCGAGATCATGCCCGGCGTACACCGCCGCGTACCGGTCCAGCACCGGCGCGCCGTTCGCATCCACCGTGCTCTTGTCGCGCATCGGGTCCAGCCCGAGCCTCACCTCCGCACCGTCCGGCACACCATCAAAGTCCGTGTCGAACCACTCCTTCATCTCCAGGCTCGGCCGCGCATACGGCGGCACGCGCACATCATCCAGCCGGCTCAGCCCGTCCCCATCCTTATCCACGCGCCACACCCACGACGGGATCGACCCCGTATCCGCCGCCGAGCTGTCCGTGAACACCTCGTCCCCATCGCAGTACCCGTCCCCATCCGTGTCCGCCACGTTCGGATCGGTCCCGTTCGGATCACCCCCAGGCCCTACGCCGTCGCCACAACTACTTCTTCGGGGTCGGCGTCAATCCGTCCGGCGCCACAGCAGCTTTCTCGCGCAACTCCTTGACCACGTTCTCGATCGTGTTCCACAGTGACTTCCGACGCCACCGCGCTTCGGTCAACTGGAGCTCGGCCTCGATCTGCGCCAGCCGAGCATGGTTCGTGGATCCGCCGTTGGTATCCATCAACCGCGATTGCTCACGATAAAGCTCGGCGTTGTTTTCAAGTGCCGATTCGTCCTGCCAGGGTGCGATGGGAAGCCGCCCCATACGTTCCTGCTCCCACGCGCGAACCGCCTCGGCGATCGGGAGCCCCCGGCGCGTGTCAAGATGCAGAAGTGCCAGTATGGCTTCCTTGGCACCTGACTCACTCTTTAGTCCATGCTCCCGGTAGCTGCGGTAGGACTGCAGAAACGCCTCGTCGCAGCGCTGCTCGGGCACCTCCGCCAGAATGCGAAGAAGTCTGTCCAATGCCTCTCCAAAGTCGTCGATTTTGTCGGCCGCGGCCAGGATCGCGACTGCCCGCACCGCATCCTCTGGCGTAACCGTCTCGTTGACGGGCGGATAAGGGGCAGGAAGCTTGTACACTAGAGCCCGGAGCATCCGTGGGTCTGGGTCCAATCCCTTCACCACCGCCTCGGCGACAAGTCGCTGATACAACACTTCACGCGGCAGGTTGCTGAGTACCGCGCCATACATCTTGCGGCCGATCTGATCCACTTGCGCCTCGGCGTGCGCCCTTTGCACCGCCGCCTCAAACGTCGTCACCACCTCCGGGCTCTCGAGCCGGCACCGCAGCGCCGCGGCGAGTACCTGAGCCAGCGGCGTTGCCCGAGCGTCCAGAACAGCCAGCACCTTCACATGCTCTTCAGCTGGAAGCGCGACGAACTCCCCGAGGCGCTTCCGGTACGCATCGCCCTTCTCTGACAGCAGTTGCGCCGCCAACCCCTGAACGCTTGTACTGCCCTCCTTGCCGGGCTGTGCCACCGACGCCGCGACATCCGTGCTGACCACAATCAGCACCCACACAATCACCATCACGAAAATCTTGATCAACATGTTCGTATGCTCCTTGGCCCGCTACCCAATGTTAAGGCACGACCTCCCACCAACGTTCCCATTCCGGCTTCGGCGTCCGGCGTGTGTTGGTGCCGCAATGCACCTGCCCCGCGCCCCAGTGCCGCTCCAAGCAGTCGATGAACTCCACCGGCGTCGCGGCTCCAACCGCCTGCCGGAAGGCGTCCTCGAACGGTTGGTAGAACGGCTTGGGCACGATCAGCTTGCCGTTGACGCACAGCAGATTGACCATGTCCGGCAACAAGGCCTCCCCGTTCGCAGCAAACAGCACAGGCACTTCCTCCACCACCAGCCCTCGGCCTTGCAGGTTTGTTCGCAGGCTGTCCAAGGCGTTCTGAAACTGCTCGTTCTCTTGCTGCACATCTGCGAGAATCTGTGCGGCGGTGCGACCGGGCAAGGGCGGCGTCTGCGGCTCTTGCATTGCCCATGCTTTAATCACATCATTCTGGTTCGCCTGCAAAATCTGGATCGCGATCCGCGGACACGCCAGCACGACGTGGAAGTTTCCGCCACCCGTCGGCCGCGCCACCATGGTCTCGTCCACATGTTGCACACGTAGCCACGAAGTGATGAGTCTCCACGGCTGCTGCGGCTGAGCCTGAAGGAAACTGGGAATGGGCTCGGACAGTTGATTGCCGTGGTACACCTCTCCCAGCGGCCGCGCCGGAGTGCCCGCGTAGGCAGGCAGGCACTCCAGGTTGCCGAAGCTGTTCTGCGAATCCTGCGACGTTGCCAATGACTTCACCAAGCCCATGCCCGGCCCGGCAAGGGTGTTGTAGACATAGTCGTGCAAGGACAGCGTTGGGTCGGGCCGCTGTCGCGGTGAGTTCATGACCACCGGGAGCGTCTTACCAGGCATTGCGGTGAATCCGATCTCGAACTGATCCTGCGGCCAGGGATCGCCGGAGTTGATCACTTGCACGCTCGCCATCCCCCCGATCGCGGACGCGACCCGTTGGTGAAAGTCCGGTGCAACCGGCAGCCCGTCCGTGCCACGGGCGGAGTTGTTCGAGTGGCTCGGACCATGGCTCACGTACACCGTCGTGACCGTGTCCACATGCGTCGTCATCAGCCACGGAGCGATGCGGGCCTGGCGGAGGTCCAAAGCGCAGTCCGTCACACTGTACCCAGATTGATCGACGGCACTCAGAGTCAGCGTGACCTCGGCAGGGCAACCGCATTATTGCCGAATAATGACTGAACGATGGTGATGCTGATCGATGCTTGGTGACACGGCGGAGGCCGTGGATCAAGCGGAGGTCAGGATGACCAACTCGGTGACTCGGCAC
>JADLGB010000280.1 GCA_020849535.1 Candidatus Hydrogenedentota bacterium | reverse complement strand
CAGGGCGGCCGGCGCACCCGGCGAGCTCCGCGGCACGTACGAGGTACGCGCCGGCCGCCAACTTCCTGAAGAGCTGGAGCGGATCCGTGGGCTGTGGAGGCCGGTGATGCTGGCGGCAGCGGAGCGGCTGGTGAAGCGGGAGGTGAGGGAGATTCGGAAGGCGATGAAGAAGTATGGGGGAAGTGGACAGGGTGGACAGGGTGGACGGAGTGGACAGAGTGGGGAGCAGGGACAAAAGGGACAAAAGGGACAAAAGGGAATAGAGATTCGCGCCTTCTCTATGGAGTTTCTGAAGTGGGTGGAGGAGTTCTATAAGGAATTTCCTGCGGAGGTGCGGCGGGAGATGCGGGCGGCCATTCAGGGGATGATGGCTGAGACCTTCGACACGATGCGGGTGGCGGTTGGGTCCGAGGAGGCGTGGGGCGCATCTGAGGATGTGCTGCGCGATTACCTCGAGAACATGGGGGACCGTTGGGCGGGGAGCAGCGTGGGTCAGATCCGCGAGTTCATCGAGGGCGAGGAAGCGGACCGGCTGTTGGATGAGCGGATGGGCGAGTGGCTTGTGAAGCGGGCCGAGAAGGTGGCGCGGCGCGAGTCGGCGCAGGCGCAGGGGTATGCGGCCTGGCAGAGCATGAAGAGTTTGGGCGTGCTGCGGATGCGGTGGAAGGCGATGGGGTCCGAGACGTGTCCGCTGTGTTTGGAACTGGATGGGAAAGAGATCGGGATCGATGACCCGTTTGGGCGGGCTGGGGATGTGATTAATCCGAACCGGACGGGGCAGGACCGGGAGCAGGACGAGAAGGTGAGTCTGAAATTGGCGTATGACGTGCACCATCCGCCGTTGCATGACGGGTGTGATTGTATTTTGGTTCCGGCGTAAGAGAAGCAGGGACAGTAGGGCTTTTGGAGTCAGGCAAATCTAAGACACAGGCGAGGGCGCCTGTGCCACACGCGCTGTGGCGAAGGCAGAAGAAGATGGACAAGAAAACGAGTTACGACCGGAAGCGGGATGCGCGGTATTACCCGATTGCGGATGTGCGGGCAGAGGAGGGTGAGGGTAAGCGGCGCGTGACGGGGTATGCCGTTGTGTTTGACTCGTTGAGCGAGTCGATCGGGGGAATGTTCCGCGAGGTGATCCGGCCTGGTGCGTTCCGGAAGTCGCTTCAGGAAAGCGATGTCCTGGCGTTCTGGAACCATGACACGAGCGAGGTATTGGGGCGGAGGGCAAACGGTACGCTCGTGCTCGAGGAAGATGCACATGGGGTGCGGTTTGTGTTGGACATGCCGGACACCGCGCGCGGGCGGGACGCATATGAGCTGATCAAGCGGGGCGACGTGCAGTCGATGAGCTTTGGGTTCAGCGCGATCAAGGACAGGGCGAGCGTAAGTGAAGATGGTGAACTGCTTCGAGAAGTGCTCGAGGCGCAACTGTACGAAATCAGTCCGGTGACGTTCCCGGCGTATCGCGCGACGGAAGTTGAAGCGCGGGCGTTGGCGACGGAACGGGAATTGGTGATACCAGCGGCAGGCGGTGACGGCGAGCCAGATCCCAGCGCGATCCACTCGGCGGATGTGGCGGCCTGGCTGGAGTGGAAACGGAAACAACTACAACTTGTGGAGATGTAGGCAATGAAACTGAAACAACTGACCGAGCGTCGCGTGAAGGCGATCAAAGACGCTCGGGCTCTGCTGGAGAAGGCAGAGGGCGAGAAGCGGGCGATGACGGCCGAAGAGAACACGGCTTGGGATAAGTTCATGGCGGAGGCGGAGGAGTGCCGCGCGGCCATCGAGCAGGAACAGCGGCAGCTTGCGGCAGAGGCCGAGCTTGCCGCGGCAGCCAACGATCCGCTGGCGTTGCGCGACGGCGCGGGCGGACAGCAGCAAGCGACGGCGAGGCCGGAAGACGAGGCGCGGGCCCAGGCGTTCCGCCGCTTCATCATCCATGGACGGGACGCGTTGAATGCGCCCGAGCTGCGCGCGTTGCAGGCGGATGTGGACGCGGCCGGCGGTACGCTGGTGGCGCCGCAGACCTTCGTGAATACCCTGATCAAGGGGTTGGACAACGAGGTGCTGATCCGGCAGTTCGCGACCAAGCACACCATCACCAGCTCCGAGAGTCTGGGCGCTCCGAGTCTGGACGCCGATCCCGACGATGCGGATTGGACCGGCGAAATCACAAGCGTCACGGCGGACACCAGCATGGCGACAGGCAAGCGCGTGCTGACCCCGCGTGCGCTGAGCAAGCTGATCAAGGTCAGCATGAAGCTGCTGCGCCTGGTGCCGAGCGCGGAAAGTCTGGTCAATGACCGGATGACGTACAAGTTCGGCGTGACCCATGAGAAGGCGTTCCTGACGGGGAGCGGCGCGGGCCAGCCCCTGGGCGTGTTCACCGCGAGCGGCGACGGCATCAGCACGGGCCGCGACGTGAGCACGGGCAACACCGATACCGAGATCCGGATCGATGGTCTGAAAGAGGCCAAGTACAAGCTGAAGAGCCAGTACTGGAAGAACGCGCGGTGGATGTTCCACCAGGACGGCGTGAAGCAGATCGCGAAGCTGAAGGATGGCACGGGCGCGTATTACTGGGCGGAGAGCGTGCGGGTTGGCGAGCCGGACCGGCTGCTGAACCTGCCGGCGCATATCAGCCAGTACGCGCCGAACACGTTCACCACGGGGTTGTACGCGGGCATCCTGGGCGACTTCAGCTACTACTGGATCGTTGATGCGTTGAACATGACGATTCAGCGGCTGGTGGAGCTGTACGCCGCGACGAACCAGATCGGGTTCATCGGACGGATGGAGAGCGACGGGATGCCGGTGCTCGAAGAGGCGTTTGCCCGGGTGAAGCTGGCGTAAGACTGATTGCTGAAGGGACAGACCCCATGTTTCGCTGCCGAGAGATGAGTCTCGGCGAGCGGAAGCCTACGCGAAAGATGGGGTCAGTCCCGGAGGCGTTTGCCCGGGTGAAGCTGGCGTAGGGGGAGACCGGCGATGGCGCCGGTCCCACACCAAAGGACAGCAAGGACAGCAAGGACAGCAAGGACTAAGAGGCCCTGGGGCGGTTGCCCCAGGGCATATGAGGAGGACGAGACGTGAATCTTGCGAAGAATGTGAAAGTGACCCGCGTGAGCAACGCGGAGGCGGCGGCACAGACCGCGATCAACAGCACGGGCGTGGACATGACGGGATTCGATGGCGTCATGTTTCTGGTGCCGTTCGGTGCGATTACGAGCGGCGGCGTGCAGAGCGTGAACGCGGCCCAGGGCTCGGATAACAGCGCGGACTGGGTGGACCTGGAAGGGTCGAAGATTGCGGTCGCCGACGACGACGACAACCAGATCGTGGTGTTGGACATCTACAAGCCGAAGGACCGGTACGT
>JADLGB010000279.1 GCA_020849535.1 Candidatus Hydrogenedentota bacterium | reverse complement strand
GCCCTCGAAATACGCAAACGGACCCGGTTCAATGTGCTTCGCCATGCCTGTATCTCCCCACTAAGAGCGTGTGGCCGTTGGACTTCAGGTCTCTCCGGCGCTGCGCGCGATGTGTATCAACTTCCACCAACCTATGCGCACGCGGAGGCGGGGCGCCCACGCCCTGGAATTACCCGCCAATCCGATACACTCTAGTCACCACGGCGGGCGCTGTCAATTCAGGCGGCGTTTGGGCAGCACGGTACGCCTACCCATGCACGAGATCCTCGACGCGGCCTGGCACAGTCGCAACCAAACGAGAAGAGGCCCTCGGAGAATCAACTCTTCACCGAAGGGGGGGAATTGTGTTCGTAGGGCGGGATTGATTCCCGCCTTCCTGGATGGGCGGGAACAAATCCCGCCCTACTAATCA
Source organism: Candidatus Hydrogenedentota bacterium (assembly GCA_020849535.1). GTDB lineage: Bacteria > Hydrogenedentota > Hydrogenedentia > Hydrogenedentales > SLHB01 > JAHDWY01. The sequence goes on along the minus strand of JADLGB010000279.1, from coordinate 47,404 downwards.
GGCATTTGCTAAATAACGACTGGAACAATCCCGCCATTCCGAAACCGTTCTCCACAGATTGCACGAAAGAAAGCTAAAACACACAGGCGAGGGCACCTGCGCGCACTGCGGGTCTTTGAAATGGAATGGCTGTGCCTGTATGTATAGGGCCATGTCGCAAACGTGGGCGGGATCAATAAGAACGCGGCAGAAATTGCTTCGGCCCATTGTTTGAATCGGCGCCTCTGCGTTGAAATGACCTCAAGATTCGCGGGCAGGATGCCCGTGCCACCTCGGCGCGTTCTTCAGCCTCTTCCCTTCGTGTCCTTCGTGCCTTCGTGGTGAATCTGTATTTTCTTCTTTCCCTTTCCTGTGTTTCGTGCCTTTCGTGGTGAAGCTCTTCTCTTAAGTCCCATCTTCTCTTTGACGGGTGCCTTCACCGGCAAGTACACTAATTCCGGTTTAACCTGAAGGAGATTCATCATGGCCACCGCATCCGTATCGAAACTCGCCCTCAAGGGGGGCCAACCTATCCGTCCCGCTGAGAAGGCATGGCCGAAGTGGCCGGTCTTCGACGACTTGGAGCGGAAGGCCGTGATGGAGGTGCTGGAGAGCGGGAAGTGGTTCCTGGATCAGCGGATCAAGCAGTTCGAGGGCGAGTACGCGGCGTTTCAGGACGCCAAGTACTGTGTCGCAGTCAACAGCGGCACGGCCGCCCTGGAGATCATGCTGCAGGCCCTGGGCATCGGCCATGGCGATGAGGTCATCGTGCCGCCGTATACCTTTGTGGCGACGGCCAGCGCGGTGATGCGCGTGGGCGCGACGGTCATCTTCGTGGATGTGGACGAAACGTGGAACCTGAATCCGGACCTCGTCGAGGCAGCCATTACGCCGCGCACCAAGGCCATCATTCCGGTGCATTTCGGCAGCGCGGTGGCGGACATGGATCGCTTCAACGCCATCGGCGCAAAGCATGGCATTGCCATTCTTGAAGATGCTTGTCACTCCTGGGGTTCCAAGTGGAAGGGCAAGGGCACGGGCGCGCTGGGCAAAGGCGGGGCCTTCAGCTTCCAGATGTCGAAGAACATGACCGCGGGCGAAGGCGGGGTCATCACTACGGATGATGAGGACTTCGCGGACATGTGCCGGTCCGTCAGCAATTGCGGGCGTCTCAAGGGCGCGATGTGGTACGAACATACCGTTGTAGGCACGAACGCGCGCATGAACGAGTTTTCCGCGGCCATCTTGAGTGCGCAGTTGACGCGCCTGGAAGCGCAGACCCTGCACCGCGAGAAGACGGGCGCGTTCCTTAATGAGCATCTCGGCGCGATTGAAGGTATCACGCCGCAGCCGGGCGACCCGCGCATGACGCGCCGCGCTTACCACCTCTACGGCATGAAGGTCGACCCGGAGAAGTTCGGATGTTCGCGCGATCAGATTGTGGAGGCGGTAAAGGCGGAGGGCCTTTTCTGCGGAGGCGGCTACGTGCGCCCGCTGCACAAACAGCCGGTGTTTCTCAATCACAAGGGCTTTGACTATTCGAAGGTATCGTGTCCGGTGTCCGAGGACATGTGCGCGCGCAGCGTGATCTGGTTTACGCATCCGATCCTTCTCGGCACCCAGCAGGATATGCAGGACATTGTGGACATCTTCACGAAGGTCAAGGAGAACGCGGCGGAGTTGGCGGGGTGATCTATGGTGAAACTGGAGACTCTGGCCAAACAGGCAAGCCCGTTTGAAGAGAAAGCAGTCACGCCCACGGCGTGACCGCACTCCACATGGGTCCATTGCTTAAGACGGGGGCAACATGATTACGTACGTATGCCTGTTGGGGCTCGCCGTCGCGGGCCAGATTCCGGAAGGCAATTCTCACATGAACTCGATTGGCATGGAGTTCGTGCGCATCCAGGCTGGCTCGTTCAGCATGGGATACGATGGGACGCCGATTCCCGAGGCTGTGGCGGAGAAGCCGTGGCGCATTTCAGGTGATACGGATGAGCGGCCCGTGCATGAAGTAACGATCTCGAAGCCATTCTTCATGGGCGCGACAGAAGTCACCAACGCGCAGTTCGAAGCATACTCTCCAGAGCACAAGGCGTTGCGCGGGAAGCTGTGCTTCTCGAAAGAAGACGATGAGGCGGTCGCCTTTGTGAGTTGGCATGAGGCGGTCGCCTTTTGCGAATGGCTCTCGAAGAAGGAAGGTCTCCCCTGCCGTCTTCCCACGGAGGCCGAATGGGAGTACGCGTGCCGCGCGGGCAGCACGACCCTGTTCTCCATGGGCGATGCGCTTCCTCCGGAATACCTGCAGAATCCGGGACAGTCGTGGTATCCCGATCCCGTGCGCGCGGCGGATTCCCCCGAGATTGCCCTGCACGTGGGCAAGACGGCGCCCAACGCGTGGGGCCTGTACGACATGCACGGCAACCTTGAGGAATGGTGCCTGGACTGGTATGGCCCTTACGCGGAGGGAGCGCAGACCGATCCCGTAGGTCCCGCGGGCGGCGACTTCCGTGTCGCGCGCGGGGGCAGCCATTCGACCGAGCCGTATTTCCTGCGCACGGCCAATCGCGCGGCCACCCTGCCGGAAGACCGGACCTGGGTCATTGGATTTCGCGTGGTCATCGGAGACATGCCCAAGACTGCCCCGCTGCCAGTCGGAAGCCTAAAACGCTGGCAAGAGAACGTGCGCGCGGAACGCCCGGAGGAAGCCAAACAGAAACGCGATCCGAACACGCCGTACTTCAACGGCCCTCAGGAATACGTCGAGATTCCAGCGGACGCATCCGGTCCCATTTTCGCCAAGCACAACCATTGTCCCGCGCTGGTGGAATGCCCCAACGGCGATTTATTGGCGATATGGTACTCGTGCGTGGAGGAACGCGGACGCGAATTGTGCATCGTCGCGAGCCGCCTGCGCTACGGTCAGGCCGAATGGGACGAGGCAAGTATGTTCTGGGACGCGCCAGACCGCAACGACCACGCGTCAGCGCTGTGGTTTGATGGCGAGAAGACGCTCTATCACTTCAATGGCATCGGTGTTGCGGCGACCTGGGGCAACCTCGCGACGATCATGCGCACCTCCACGGACAACGGCGTCACGTGGTCCAAGGCAAAGCTCATCGTTCCCGAACACGGGCTGCGCCACATGCCCATTGAGTCCGTTTTTCGCACCCAGGACGGGGCCATCCTGCTGCCGTGCGACGCGGTGACCGGTGGCAACGGCGGTACGGCGATCCACCTCAGCTACGATAACGGCGCGACATGGATCGAACCCGGCGGCACCATCGCGGGGATCCATGCGGGCGTCACCCAGTTGACCGATGGGCGCCTGATGGCGCTGGGGCGCGGCGACACGATTCAAGAACGCATGCCGAGAAGCATTTCGAGTGACCTGGGCAAAACGTGGACCGTGACGCCGTCCGTCTTTGATCCCATTGGCGGCGGGCAACGGCTCGTCTTGACACGCCTGCAGGAAGGCCCGCTGTTTCTGGCCTGCTTCGCGGCGCAGGTGCCCTTCACCGATGCATCGGGCGCGGCACGGGTGGGCACGGGTCTGTTCGGGGCGCTGTCCTTCGACGATGGTGAGACGTGGCCAATACGGCGCCTCATCACGGACGACGGCGCGACCCGCCAGATCGGTACGCTGGACGGCGAGCCGATTCCCATGGACGGCGATCACGCGGAACTACGCGGTTACCTCTCGGTGTGCCAGGGGGCGGACGGGACCATACATCTCATCAGCAGCCGGCAGCACTACGCATTCAATGTCGCGTGGCTCCAGGCACCGCCGCCGCCGTTCAAGAAGGACTGAGCGCCAGCACTCCGACATCCTTGAAAGCGGTCCGTAGTATGATGCTTGAGAGTACCGAATTCGCCGGCCGCACAACCGCGCCAAGTGACCGGAAAACGCGCGTATTCACCCACTTCTCCGTCTTGGGTGATTTTAGCCCGTAAGGGCGAAAGATAATAGCCCAGCGATTTATCGCTGGGTAGCAGGCGCGATACCCACAAGACGAGTCCCGTCAGGGACGAAAGAGCAGGCGAGCATCCTCGCAAGATGGCGTTCAAGAAAGGGCTGGAGGTATTGCTTGAGAAGCATGGCGTGACACATACGTGGAACGGTAGATGGAAGGATCTCTTTCGCCCCTCCGGGGCTGGGGAGGTGTAGGGGTCCCGCAGACCCAGCGATGAATCGCTGGGCTATTATCTGTCGTCCCTAACGGGACTTTTCGCCGAGCCCAGACAGTATCCGAGATCTCGGTACTCTCAAGTATGATGGATCGGGTATACTTCATTGCTGCAAGGAAACGTGCATGGGCCTTTACGCAAGACATCTCTGCCCTTGCCTGCTGGACTGGGTGATGGCCGCGCCGCAATTCGCGGAACTGCGGCCGCAGGTGTTGCGGCATGCCCGCGGAAATGTCTTCGAGATCGGCTTTGGTTCAGGGCACAATCTTTCTCACTACCCCGGAGGTATTACAAAGCTCACGACGGCCGATCCGAACGAGCGGCTCAACCAGATTGCGCAAAAGCGCATCCACGCCACACCCTTCGCCGTGGAAACTCACCTCCTTGGCGCCGAGGACCTGCCCATGGCGGACAGCACTTTCGACACGGTGGTCAGCACCTGGACGCTATGCAGTGTCGCGGGGGTGGAACAGGCCCTGAGCGAACTGCGGCGTATCCTCAAGCCCGACGGCCGCTTCCTGTTCGTGGAACATGGATTGGCCGATGACCCGCGTGCGCAATGGTGGCAACATGCTCTGACGCCAGTTCAAAGGATGGTCGCGGATGGCTGCCACTTGAACCGGGACATCAAAGCGCTCATCAGCAACAGCGGATTCCGAATCGAAACACTCGAGAATTTTCGTATCCGGCACATGCCCAAGTGGATCGGCTACCAGTACAAGGGCATTGCAGTCAAGGGGTGAGGCCGCGTAGCATGTGGACGTGGAAACGACTGCAAAAAGACAACATCTCGGTGCGCTGGGAACGTGCTTCTTCACTGTCTTCGGGTTCGCACCTGGCGTAGGCACAGTCTGGGCCGGTTTGACTCTGTATAACTTCAACGCACACGAGATTGCACCTTCTTCGTATGCAATGTTCGTGCTTCAGGTGTTTGGGTTTGCGGTAATCATGTGGCCGGACATCCTCTTTGCATACTTCGGCCAGAAGGCTCCTGCACGTCACCTCGTCCTTTCGTTCTTCTTCGGAGGCATGGGGATCGGGGCGCTCACTCTGATCTTCGTGAATTGGCTGTTTATGCCGCTGTTGGTTTGTTCGTGGATTGTCTTCGCGTGCACGGGTCTTGCTTATCTTTTTGCAGTTGGGGAGTATCACTGAATGCCTATTAACGTCGCCATCATCGGAGCCGGGAGCATCGGGTTCACGCGCCGGCTCATGCAGGATATTCTGACGGTTCCGGAACTCGCGGACACGCAGTTCGCGTTCACGGACATCAGCAAGCGCAACCTTGACATGGTAACGCAGCTTGCGAAGCGCGACATCCGCGCGAACAGGCTGCCCGCTACGATCACCGCCACGACGAGCCGCAAACGCGCGCTCGAAGGCGCGGACTATGTCTTCTCGGTGGTGCGCGTGGGCGGACTCGAAGCGTTCAAGACGGACATCGACATTCCCCTGAAATACGGCATCGACCAGTGCGTGGGGGACACCCTTTGCGCGGGCGGGATTATGTACGGGCAGCGCGGCATCCCGGTGTTGCTCGACTTCTGCCGGGACATCCGCGACGTGGCGGCGCCGGGTTGCGTGTTCATGAACTACGCGAACCCCATGGCGATGTTGACGTGGGCCTGCAACCAGTATGGCGAGGTGAACACGATCGGTTTGTGCCACGGCGTGCATGGGTCGTGGGAACAGATCGCCGAGGCCCTCGGCGTGCCGACGCATGAACTGGACGTGACGGCCGCGGGCATCAATCATCAGACCTGGTTCATCAAGGTCGCCCACAAGGGGCGCGACATGACCGGGACGTTGTTGGCGGCCTTCGAGAAGCATCCCGTCTATCGCGAGACGGAGAAGGTGCGCATCGATATCTTGCGACGCTTTGGCTATTACACGACGGAGAGCAATGGGCATGTCTCGGAGTACGTGCCGTGGTACCGCAAACGCAGCGGCGAGATTCGCAACTGGATCGATCTGAGCGACTGGATCAACGGCGAGACAGGCGGCTACCTGCGCATTTGCACGGAGGGGCGCGCGTGGTTTGAGACGGACTTCCCAAACTGGATGAAGGAGCCCGCCCCCGTGTTCTCGCCGGAGAACCGTTCGTCGGAGCACGGCAGCTACATCATCGAAGCGATGGAAACCGGCCGGATCTACCGCGGGCACTTCAACACGATCAACCGTGGCTGCATCACCAATCTGCCGCCGGACTGCGTCATCGAAGCGCCGGGCTATGTCGATCGCACGGGTCTCAACATGCCAGTGGTGGGAGACCTGCCGTTGGCCTGCGCGGCGACGTGCAATGCGAGCATCCAGGTGCAGCGGATGGCCGTCGAAGCGGCCGTGCACGGCGATGCAACGCTGCTGAAACAAGCGATGCTCCATGATCCCTTGACCGCTGCTGTGTGCAATCCGCCGGAGATCTGGCAAATGGCCGACGAGATGCTGGTCGCACAGGCGCAGTGGCTGCCGCAGTATCGGAGAGAGATACCGCGTGCGAGGAAGCGGCTCGCCGCGTCGCTCCCGCTGGGGACGCGCAAATCAAAAGGCGCCGCGCGACTGAAGGTCAAGTCGGTTGCGGAAATGAAACGCGATGCGAAAGCCGCGCGCATGACGGCGGGCGCCGCGGATAAAGCCGCACGGAATTTGAAGAGGGGTACCGGGGAGTAAGATTGTGGTTTGGCCGAAACGTCCTCGTTGGCCAAAGGACAAGAGCACAGCCACGCAGAGCGTGGCTATGCCACACGCGCTTGCCCGGCCCTTGGTCCTTGTCTCATTCTTACAGTCACGTGATCTGCCTCAAGACTCCAAGATTTCACCATGACAATTTCGTGGGAGAAGGACGTGTGGCATAGCCACGCTCTGCGTGGCTGTGCTCCCATATTTGATCTTGAGGGTCTGCACCTGATCCAGCGAAATGCATGCTGTCGTCTCCACGGGATGAGTCTCTGGATGCACTCTACTCCTGCACATCCCCTTCACTCTCGTCTTCCGGCGCGGGGAGGCTGAGGCCTTCAATCTCCTGCAACGTTTTCCCTGCGATGCCTTGCAGGTCGCCATACATGCCCACGGTCGCGCTGATGACGCGATCGATCTGCTCTTCGCGCTTCGCCCATTGCTTCATGATGGCCTTCTTCTCTCGCGCGAGGTCCGCTTGCATGGAGGAGAAGGCCTCGACGATCGCGTGCACTCGCTGGCGAAAACGGGGGCCGGTAAGGTAGCCGTAGACCATTTCCATCTTGGTCTGCTGGCCCTCGGAGGACTGCCGGGCGAGGGCCACCTCGATGAGCATTTGACGCAGGGCACTCGCCAGAGGCAGCGTGGTCCGCGGATGGGCTACCCAGACCCCATCGACGAGGTCAAACGTCTCAACCTCTTTCGGCAACGCCTGGCTCACGATCACCGCGTACTCCGCCTTGGCGGTGCGTTGATCGTCGCGCAGCTTGGGTAACCAGGTATCGCTCCAGTTCTTCGTGCGCTTCGACTCCCACAAGATCGTGCCGCACGGTTGACCCAGAGGCCCCATAACCGACTGAACAACGTCGCCGCCGAACTCGCCCTTGGGCACTGGCGCAATCGTATCGAGCGGGAAACGCGCCGTCAGCAGCTTCTCGAGTTCGAGTTCCTGCACTTCCCCTTGAAGCTGCTGTGACCCCTGTTCGGCCTTGCGTTTCAATTCCTCAATCTGCTTCTGCATGTCGGCGATGGTCTTCTCGCGTTCCTTCATCTTGAGAGTGAGCGATTCCTCCGCTTCCTTCCGCGCTTGATCGCGCGTCGCGTCGAGCCCTTCCTGAATGCGCTTCTCAACGGTCAATTCCATTTCGCGACGGGCATCGTCCAATTCACGCTGTTTGCGGATAAGTTCCGCCTGGGCCTTCTGCGCTTCGGCCAGCTTGGCGTCGCGTTGCTCCAGCACGGCCTGAAGTTCGGCATTCTCCTTGGTCTTTTGATCGAGATCGACTGCGAGGGCAAGACGTGCCTTCTTGGCCTCCTCTGCGGCGATCTTCGCACGCTCCTCCCGCAGCTTGGCGTCCACCAGATCCTCGACCGCTTCCTTCTCCTTGGCCAGCGCTTCTTCGCGTTCCTTCAGCGAAGACTCCCGCTTGGCGACGTCAAGGTCTTTCTTCGCCATGCGTTCCTCGTACTCCCGGCGCGTCGATTCGATGAGGGGCGCGGCGAGCGACTCCGTCAGTTTGATCTCGGTACCGCACTTGGGACAGATGATCGTGGGGTCGGTCATGGATCTCTCCTGGAATGCGCCGGAAACATATCAAGTACTTGTGTAGAGCCGTACGGTATCAGGAGGCAGGAAGGCTTTTCCAGAAGACGCGGGATAGCTCAGGCTTCACTCAAAGACTTGCAACGGGGAAGGGTTTTGCGAAACCCGTTTGTCCAGCGGGGACTGTCGTGTAATATGAGGTATTGAAGATGCAATCCGAGGCATGCGTGCTATGGGGAAGCGGCGGGCGGCTCACGGCACTCTGGCGAACGCCGTCAGCATGTTGAGAAAGGGGTACGAGTCGTGATGAAAGTTATGGTGGCCATTCTTCTGGGAGCCTTCTTGGCGGTACCCGTGATGGGGCAAGAACCCTGGCCGGCCGCAGAGGCAAATGGGGCTGCGACGCAGCAGGTAATCCAATTCTGCAACCGGTTCGTGAATGGATGGCTGGCCCAGGCAGACCCGAAGTCGGGACTTATCCCTCGGAACTTGCGGGGAGACTGGTCCTGGAATGCCAAGGATAGCGCCGCCGACAACTACCCCTTCATGGTCCTTACCGCGTATGTGACGGGCAATACGCACATGAAACGCAGTGTGGACTATATCCTCGAACAGGAACAGCGCCTTGCCAACCGCGTGGATTCACTCCCGGACACCTACGACTTCGCATCACAGAAATTCCTCACCGACACAATCGAAATGGACGGCATCATCTTCGGGGCGTCCGAATATGTGAAAGATGGCCTGATGCCGATTACGGAGTGGATAGGGCCTGGACCTTACCTGAAGCGCATGGAGAACATCGTTCGCGACATCTGGAAACATGCGACTATCGAGACGGAAGCCGGCGCGATAACGTCCACCAATGTCGAAGTAAACGGCGATCAGCTCCAGGTGTTGAGCCGGCTGTATTGGCTCACAGGCGATCCCGATATGAAGGCTTGGGCATTCCGGCTCGCCGATTTCTACCTGCTGCATCACGACCTGCTCCAGGAAGACCGCATCCGCCTACGCGACCACGGGTGCGAAGTCCTCAGCGGATTGTCCGAAGCCTACTTCATCGCGTCGAAGGAAGACCCCGATCGTCACGCGCGGTATCGCGAACCCCTGTACCGGCTTCTCGACGACATTCTGGCGAAGGGCGTCAATGAAGACGGCATGATGCCGAATTGGTACAGCCCGAAGACGGGAGAACGCGACGGGTCCACCGTGAGCGATGGTTGGGGCTACGTCTACAACGCCTTCCTCACGGTCGCCCAGACCGACGGCGAGACGCGTTATGCCGACGCCGTGCGCCACGCACTCGAGAATATCCACAAGTACCTCGAAACGGATTGGGAAAGAGGAAGCGCGGATGGCTATGCCGATTCCATCGAGGGCGGACTCAACATGCTCAACCGCATCCCCGTGGCGAGTGGATTCGACTGGGTCGAAAAGAGCGTTCCCTTCATACTCGCCAAACAGCGGCCGGACGGCATCATCGAAGGCTGGCACGGCGACGGGAACTCGGCGCGCACCTTGCTCATGTACGCATTCTGGAAGACACAGGGCATCGCCGCGTCGCCCTGGCGCGATGACATCAAACTCGGGGCGGTGCGAGGCGATGACGAAACGATCTACGTGACGGTCACAGCCGAGTTCCCGTGGCATGGGTCACTGCGCTTCGACCGGCAGCGGCACGACAAGTACTTTCACATGCCCCTCGACTACCCGCGCATCAACCAGTTTCCGGAGTGGTACACCGTCGAACCTGCCAAGCGGTACGAAGTGGCACGCAACGACGAAGCACCCGCGCAGGTGGAAGGGAAAGAGCTGTGGAACTACCCCGTTACGCTGGAGGCAGGTCAAAGTCTTCGCCTGAGAGTACGAGAGACTGAGCGTCCCCTCCGCACGTCGGCCTATCGCCCCGGGTCGGCAGATGAAGGGAAAGCGTGGCAGGACACTCTGCGATCCAAATTGAACGACGTGCTCAACATTGGCGATCTGGTTGCCCTGGGCGAGGCGAATCCGCTCCAGCCAACGCTCACTCAAGAGGAAGCGCGCGAAGGTTACACCGTCTACGAATACCGCATCCAGTCCACACCTTCGCGCTCCATTCCCATTGTGATGACGATTCCCTCGCCGGTTCCTGTTCAGCCCGTTCCGGCCGTCGTGTGTATTCATGGCCATGGCGGAGACCGCTACGCTACATACAACCCGGAGTCCATCTACAAGGGTTTCGCCACGGAGTTGGCGCGAAAGGGGTACGTCACGATTGCGGCGGACGTCGGGCAGCATCAGGTCTATGAGCAAGGCCGCACCTTGATGGGCGAACGCTTGTGGGACCTCATGCGCTGCGTGGATCTGTTGGTTTCGCGGCCTGAGGTGGACAAGATCCGCATCGGGTGCGCCGGTCTCTCACTGGGCGGTGAAATGGCCATGTGGCTCGGTGCCATGGACACGCGGGTCGCGGCCACGGTGAGTTGCGGCTATCTCACGACGATGGACCAGATGGAAGTGAATCATTGCATGTGCTGGAAGTTCGACGGGCTACGCGAACTGGTGGACTGGACGGACGTTTACGCGATGATTGCGCCCCGCGCTCTGCAATGCCAGAACGGCCGGCGCGAACCGTACCAGGATTTCACGCCTGGCATCGCGCGCCAAGCCATCGAAGTGATCCGCGTGGCGTATGCGGATTTTGGGGCACCGGGTGCCGTGGCACTCGACGTTCACGACGGCGCGCATGAAGTCGACCTGCCCGGCCTTATGAACTTCTTTCAACAGCACCTCGGGATGTGAATGAAGAGACTCGCGCAAACGAGAGGGCACAGCGCGGCACAGCCGTAACCAAACGAGGAGAGTGATCCACCGATTTCACCGATTGCACCGATTCAAGAAAGAGACCAGCAAGGAGGAAGCAACACAGGTGAACGGGCGTCTCGCCCGTAATTCGAGAGCACTCAAACGCAGAAGCGTTTCCTTCGCCGAGGAACGCGCAGAGGCAAGCGGACGGAATTCTGGTACTGCCTCGCTTGCCAAGCGCGGCAGCACAGCGCTTCGTTCAAGTGATCGGCGTGACGGCCTGTATCATCTCCCACGCACCTCTTTGATCTTAAGCCCTGGCAAGGGCGCAGGGTTGGAAGCCCAGGGTGGAGCGAGGTACGAGCGGAACCCTGGGTCAGCCACCCCACCCCCCTTACGAAAGCCCCAGCGGGGCGCAGGATTCTTCGCCACGGTCCCGATATCACTTCTTTACATACCTTCCCAACGCTCCTGTTGAATTGGACTGACCTCAGGCGCACGGACTTCCCCCGCCCACGCTGGGGCTTGATCTTATGGTGCCGCATCCATCCACGGGTTCCGCCTTCGGCTCCACCCGTGGCTACACCCCTGCGCCCTTATCAGGGCTGCGGATGTGTGTTACCTTTGTTCCCGGACTTACAGCGTGTCTATCTTGCCTGGCGGCTTGGCGCCTTTGCGAGAGGTCCGTTGAAGGCTACCGGTGAACGCGCCTCACCTCACCGTCGCACCCCTCGCATCCTCACCGCCGGGAAGCCCGTTCCTCGCGCAAAAAGATGACTTGCCTTACTGCCTCACCAAAGCGTTGCACATCACGAGATTTGGCCGCTACCACCCGATCGAATGCGAAGGTTCTTCACGATGTTTGAGCATAGGGATCCAGGGTTGGGCGTAGCGCAGGCGAAAGCCTACCCTGGGTCTGAGACACACTTTCAGTACCCTGAAGGGGTACCATAGCAAAGACGCAGGCCCACAGATTGTACAGATTTGCGCCGATTTGAAGGCGGGATTTGGATGCGAAATTGCGACAAGCATTCAAGATTCTGAGCGTGAGTAGCAACGGGCAATCGTAAGGAACTACGTCGTGTCTTTCAGCGTCCAGGGCGCGCGCATGGGGCGGGACAGAAGCGCGTTGGCTTCGTCATCGTCAACACAGACTTCGCGAACGGGATCCCATTTCAGCTTGCGCCCGACACGCATCGAGATGTTTCCGAGGTGCATTGCCGTGCTCAGGTGATGGATGTCTTCGGGCGTGTAGTACGGTGTTGAAGGGCCCTTGACTCCGTCGATAAAACTTTGATGTTCGGTGGGCGGCAGTGGCCACATCTTGTTTTCGCCCGGCGCGAATACGGCTTCCAGTATTTCCGGATCGCTGGCTTCCAACGGCTCGCGCCACGCGGGGCTCTGCACCCAGCCGTCTGTGCCTTCAAAACGAATCCCCGTGCCACCGGACTTCACGATCATCTCTACACCATTCGGATACTGGTAGTAAATCTTGTACTTCGTGGCCGTCGTGGTCATGGCATTCTTGGGGAAGGTACCTTTTCCATCAATCGTCAATGGGCCGCCGTGCTCCTGAAGCATGGCCACTTGCGCCGTATCCAGGAGATGCGCGCCCCAATCCGTCAGTTTGCCGCCCGAATAGTCCCAGACGTTTCGCCAGTGCTGTTGTTCGGTCTTCGAGGGCGTGTAGGGCGTGTATGGGGCAGGGCCGAGCCACAGGTCGTAGTCAAACCCATCGGGAACGGGCGCCTCCTCCTCTTTCTCAAACACCTCTCCTTCCGGCAGGACCACGAGAATGCGTTTCAGCCTGCCCAATCCGCCGTTGCGCACGAGTTCCGCCATGCGGTGATAGATATCGACGGACCGATCTTCGATGCCTCCCTGGTAGACCACGCCCGTTCGCCTGATGACGTCGATAAGCACTTGGCCTTCTTCGACAGTGAGCGTCGGTTTCTCGCAGAACACATGCTTGCCGGCCTTCGCGGCCATGATTGACATGAGCACATGCCAGTGATCGGGCGTGGAGATCACAACGCCGTCGATATCCGGGCGTGCGAGGATCTCCCGAAAGTCCGTGTGGGTCGTGCAATCCGTGTTGCCATAGGCGCTGTTGACGATGTCGCGGGCCTTATCGCGCCGATCGCGATACACATCGCAGACTGCCAGCACGCGGGCTTCGGGGATTTTGAGAAAGGCGGCCAGGTTCCACGAGGTGCCATGCCCTCCAACGCCAATGAATCCCAACGTGATCTGATTGCTGGGAGATACTGCCGCGTTCTCCTGGCTTGACGACACAGATGACGCAAGTGTGGGAATGGTAAGCGCCGCGGCAGCCGACTTGAGGAACTCCCGTCTCTTCATTGCCCCCTCTCCTTTGCTGTTCAAGCGAATATACGGCAATAGCGGCCAATCCCTCAACGTTCCAGATGAAGGAATCTCGAGCCAGGTGGAAAAGCCCCTCCGGTGCGGGTATTCTGTTTGCTGCGGAATGGGGGACATTGCCGCGCATTCCGAGGCCGGCGCCAGTCCTGCGCGGGGCAAACAGCAGCGTCGCCTTGGAAGGTGGACTACTGGAAACTGCGCGCATCCGGCAAGGGTCTGGATGTTGCACAAGATTGAATGATTAGGGAGGAAACGCGTCATGCACGGAAAAAGTATCGTATTGCTTAACAAGGCGGTGGCGGATGAGCTGACAGCCGTTCATCAGTACATGTATTTTCACTTTCACTGCGATGACCAGGGTTTGGACCTGCTCGCGTCGCTGTTCAAACAGACGGCGATCCAGGAGATGATACACGTCGAGCGCCTTTCCGAGCGCATCCTCTTTTTGAAGGGTGATGTGGAAATGGGTTTGGCGGCTCCGGTGGAGCAGGTTCGCGACGTGGCCAAGATGCTGCAGATGGCCAGCAAGATGGAGCAGGACAGCGCGCACGAGTACAACCTGTGGGCAAACGAGTGCGCCGCGAACGCGGATTCGGTCACGAAGAAATTGTTTGAAGAGCTTGTGGCGGATGAAGAAGGCCACTACGACCAGTTCGACATCGAGCACGAGAAGCTGCGTCAGTACGGCGACAGCTACCTCGCGCTGCAATCCATCGAAAGCAGCAAGTCGAAGTTGACTCCCGGAGCGGGTGAATAGGCACCCGCCGGATCGGGTATTGTTCAGGAGGAGGAGACTCTCTCGAGTCTCCTCCTCTGTTTTGTCTTTTTCGGCAATTGGTCTATTCGCGGACGATGCGGATTCCGTAGTCCGAGTACACGCCGGTGGGCGTCTGCCAGCCGTGGAACGCGGAGCGGCAGCCATACGGGTTGTACCAGCTCCCTCCGCGCACGACGCGGCTCAAAGCAGGGTCGGTCTCCCACGCGGAGCCATCCGAAGGCGCACCATCGTAGGATGGATGGCCGGTGTCCTGGCACCATTCCCACACGTTGCCGCTCATGTCGTAGATGCCCCAGGCATTCGGCAGCTTCTGGCCCACGTCGTGGGTCATGTCGTCACTGTTATCAGGGACCCAGGCGTAGTTCACCATCTTGCCGCCCGTCGAATCCTTGCCCCAGTAATATCGCGAGGTAGTCCCGGCGCGGCAGGCATACTCCCATTCCGCTTCGCTTGGCAACCGGAACGTGTAGGCGGGGCGAAGCGTGGTGAGTGTCTGTGCAAAATCCACCGCATCTTGCCATGCCACTTGGTCGACGGGACGATTGTCTCCCTGGAACCAGAAGGCAGAGGGGTTCGCTTCCATGACCGCTTCGTACTGTTTCTGCGTAATCTCGTATTTGGATATCCAGAAGCCCTGAGCAAAGGTCACGAGATGCGCGGGATCTTCAGACGCAGAACTGCCCTCCTCGCCGGGCCCGCGCCTGCCCATCATGAAGGAACCCGCTGGACACCACACGAATTCGATGCCGTCGATAATCGCGTCGGTGTCGTCTTCGGGTGGACATCCGCTCAAACATAATGGTGTCAGGCACAGCGCAAGAACAGACAAGAGGCACGTGGATAGCTTCATCGTACTTCCCCCAATGATGCGAGCCTGACAGATGCATCCGCCCCCCCAGGTGACGAACCCCGCATGCAGGCTCCGTTACTGCAGAGTGAGATCATGGTAGCATGTCGCCACTGCGGACGGGAGAAGAATTCACTGCAATCGCCAGCAATTGGGTATTCTCCATACGGCAAATAGCCTGCCATGCCGCAGGTTCACCGAAGGAGTTCCATTGCGGCTTCCTGCGTGTATGATTGCAGGGCAATGGTCCCGAGGTCGGTCAGCATGCCCGCGGCAATCTCGACATTCTGGGCCATGCCAATCTCCACGAGGTCCCCGTTCTGCCGGCCAACGAAGAGCTTTGGATAGGCCCCTTCTGGGAGGGCTTCGGCAAGCACGAAGCGGCCGTCGTCACCGGTCAAGCATTCGGCAGTCTGGTCCAGTCTAGCACCCATGATGATCTCGGTGTTCGCGAGTGGCGCGCCGGACGGGTCCAGCACGAGACCTTGAAGACCGCCAAGTTCAATGCACTCCACGATCACTTCGGCGACCCGTTCGCCGGGTCTGCCTTGGAAGGGTTGACTTGCGCCAAGTACGGCGAGACCCGAGGGCAGTTCCTTCCACGCAAGGGCCTCCAACAGCACATCCGGCTTGATGCCGTGAAATTCGACGCGCCCTTCGGCATCCGAGATGAGACTTCCGCCGCAGCCACCGCCTGCCCCCGCCTGGCGCATGGCCGCCAGGATCCCCTCGACCGGGGCGCCGATTGCATCGAGGTAGCGGACGGGCACCGTGACGGGCGCATCAACGCGGAGGTCGACTTCCGCTTTCTCGCCAGGTCCAAGCTCCACCATTTTGACAACCTCGGAAACGGGTTCCCACGCGGAACCTCCTTCGGTGAAGTACTCGTAAGTCATCGCGAAGAGAGACTTCTTCTCCAGATCCTGCAGGGTCATCGAGTAGGTACCATCAGGCAGGCTCACGGCAGAGGCACGCACGTCCGGGCCGAACTTCTGCGACGTGCTCACGCTGTCCACGCGTTCATCCACAGCAACGGCCATCACGGCCAACGCCGCCACGGGAGCACCCGAACTACGGTCCGTGACCTTGCCTGTAATCGTGGCGGTCTGGTCTCCACTGAGCTTGAGGTCGATGCCCGAGGTAACCAACCCGGCTTTGACTCGGATCCCGGTGCGTTGCGCGGCATACGAGGTGGAACTCAAGTACATCTCATTAATGTCTTCCAGGACTTCGGCAACCGCGGCCACACCCTGCTCGGTGGGAAGGGTAACCTGTTTGAGCGGAGGGTTCTTCACTGAAACGCTGTAGACAAAATCCTCACCCAACTGTTCGGCGAGGTACTGCCCATTTGCATCGGTGAGCACAACCACTTCTTTCAACGGGAGTTCCTGGACGCCGAAATCCAGCCCACCAGGATAGGCGTGGCCTTGCACAACAACTTCCTTGCTTCGCACGGGCTTGTCGTCTACGCCGGTGACCCGGCCCGTGATGCTGCCGCCCGCGGGCAGCACGAAGAGGGCGTCCTCCGTGCCGGTGGGCACGGCGGGATAGTAGGCGGGACTGCACCCTTCCGCTGTGACGAAGACGTCGCAATGCCCTTCCAGAGGCAAAGCCAGGAGGAATGCACCGGTGGCGTCCGTCTTGGCAAACACGAAGTCGGAGCCGCTGATGTTGCCGCGTCCGTCGCGTCCGCCGGATTCCTGCATCTGCGAGATGCCGTTGTCGCCATAGCCGTAGTGCATGGTACCGACTCGCGCACCCTCGATGGCCCTCTGAGCGCTTGACACCACGCGACCGGCTATGAAGAACCGGGCCGGCGCCAGGATGAAGTCGTGGTCCTTCACCTGGTTCCCCTGAGACAGGTCAAGACCCTCGCGTTGCATGACGAATCCTTCCGCGGACGCGTAGGCACGGACATAGACCTCGTCCTGCACCTTGATGCCGGCGATGTCGTAATGTCCATCCTTGTCCGTTGTGGTCTCGTAGTGCGAGGGGGATGCATCGTCAATCTCCAGTTGCACCAAGGCCCCATTGACCGGGGAATGGCCGGGATCTTTGACTGTACCGGAAATCGACGCGCTCACAACGGCTGTCTCAGTCTGGGAGGATTCGGGGCCGGTCACGGAGGCCGCAGGTGGAACGGGACTGGCCAGTTTGGCGTCGGGTGAATACAGTGCGGAGCCCTGAGAGGTCTGTATGGGCGAGGGCTCCGCAGTGGATGGTGAGGCGGATTCAGTCACGGGTTGCTTCTGCGCGGGCGCCGTGGCCGTAGGCTGCCGCCACATGTGGTGTGCGAAGAGCGCTCCGGCAAGGGCCAGTACAACGACCGATGCGACTATGGTTTTCTTGGTCATGATGGTAGTCCCCCATAACACGGCGCCCTTCCAGGCAAGAGCGCCCGTGATACTGCTTCCTGCAAGACTCGTCCAAGGCGCGGTCCCGAATGGGATAAGCGCCATGGCGGAATTGGCAAGATTCTTGGAGTGCCGCTCGGTGGCCATGGCTTCCCCGAGTTCGTCCCCCACGCGCTCAGAAATCAACTGCCGTCCATAGGCGAGGCGCTTGCTCAGCGAGTTTTCAGTCACCCCGAGTTGCGCGGCCGCTTCGGCAACCGAGAGCCCTTCCGCATAGTGAAGGAACATGGCCTCGCTGGTCTTCGGCGGCAGCTTCCGGACTTCCTCAAGGAGATAGGCGTGGAGGTCACGACGCACCGCAATCTTGGAGGCATTCTCAGAAACGTGGTCGCTCATAGGCCAATCCTCGTTTCGGGCAATGGCCTGGGTGCGCCGGGTGTTCTTTCGCAGCCAGTCCAGACAGATCCTGCGTGCGAGCTGGCTCAGCCACGCACCAAAGGCCTCCTTCTTGCGAAGGGTGTGGAGTTGCAGGTAACACTGGATGAACGTCTCCTGGGCAAGATCTTCCCGGTCCACACGAAGGGGTGCGTAGGTGGAGCAAATGGCCCACACAAGTCCCGCGTGCCGCTCGACCAGGCCTTGGAAGCACCGGTTGTCGCCCGCGAGCACCCGCCGGATGGATTCTTGAATGTCTGCGCTCATGATTTCCCCGCGAAAGTGTCTTCACAATAGTATGACGTTGTGGGCGGCGAAGATCGGAGAATGGGACCTATGGGACGAATGGGAAGTATGGGAAGTATGGGATGAGTGTCGGGCGAGAAATCCCGAATCACTGGGCCGCTCACACTATTTTCTTGACAATCGCCGCTTAGAGTGCTAGTTTTTTGGGCGTCAACCAAGGGGGTTCCGTTGTGGCAACGGGGTCCGGTTGGCCGGATGTCTGAGATCAGACGTAAGGAAAAGGAGGAAACGTTATGTTCTTGTTCTTCATCTCGTTGTGGTGGGCCGCGGTGTGGTGGTTCTTCTTCGTGTTGGCCGGTGGACCGGCATCGCTCCTCGGCTTCTAAACCGGCTTGTCGCGGTATTTCTAGGTATTGAATCTGCGCGCGCAAGCTCGGGCACGCGCAGGAGTTTAGGTGGCGTACCACGCGCATCGCGGGGAACGCCACTTCTCTTTTATGACCCGCGTGGAGCGGGAAAGGATTCGCGGGATGAAGCGTGAAGGCAACAAAGCCGTCGTTGAACGCTATGTTGAGGCATTCAACCGTGGCGACCTGGAGACGCTCTGCGCTTTGTTCGCGGAGGACGCCGTGGTGTATGGCGTCTTGGGGTGGGGCGGCATAGACAAGGTGAAGCCCATTTGGGCGCAACTCATCACGTCGCTCCGGATGCAGCTTCGCATTGAATCCATCGTGGAAGAGGGCGACATAGTCGCGGTTCGCTACACCGAGTCTGGGGTGTTTTCGGCTCCATTCATGGGAACGCCTCCCACGGGAAAGACCTACGAAGTGGTGGCGATGGAGTGGTTTGAACTCCGCGCCGGCCGGATCCTGCGCCGCTGGGGCGCGAGAGACAGCGCGGCCATCTACCGTCAGCTCGGGATTCCCCTGAGTCCGTGACTCTTCCCATTTTCCGTTTAACGCTCGTAGATCATCTTGACCGTCATGCCGCCGTCGACGATCAGGTTCTGCCCCGTGATAAAACCGGACTTGTCAGAGTCGGCGAGGAAGAGGCAGGCCTGGGCGATATCCTCCGGTTTCCCCACCCGGCCAACCGGATGCTGGGCATGGTCCCGCTTGGATAGCTTGACTTGCTTCCGCACGGCGCCTTTCTTCCAGTTGCTGACGTCAACCCACCCCGGACTCACGCAGTTGACCCGGATGCCCTTGTTGGCGAGGGTGACGGCGAGAGAATGTGTGAGCGCGACGACTCCCCCCTTGGACGCGGAGTAGGGCTCCGTGTTGGGCTCCGACATGAGGGCCCTGGTGGATGCGACGTTCACGATGGCGCCACCGGAGGGCATGCGCGGAACGGCATATTTCGAGCAGAGGTAGGGGCCCCGCAAATTCACGGCGAGGACACGCTCCCACTCGGATGTCTCCCGCTCCGGGAACATGCCCTGCCAGGTGATGCCCGCGTTATTGATGAGCACCTGAATGCCGCCGCGTTTATCCACGACCTTTTGGATGAGTCGTTTCACGTGCTCTTCATCGGAGACATCGGCACGGAGAAACCATGCCTTGAGGTCCTCACCCGTGAGGGCCCACTCCCATTCCTGCCCCGCCTCGGAGTCGATATCGGCAATGACGACGAATGCACCCTCGCGCGCAAAGGCCTGAGAAACGGCCATGCCGATGCCCTGTGCGCCGCCAGTGACGACGACCGTAGTGTCCGCAAGTCCCATGCAGTCCGCTCTCCCTCCCGTGTCGCGTCGCCGAGTTCCGGTGTCTGTCAGGTCAAGGTTTTCACACCGTAGAGTTGGGCAAACGAGCGCAAGTCGCGTGCGTGGTTACCGTAGAAAATTGCTTGGTGCATACCCTTGACGTCGCGCACATCTTCCACTTCATTAATGGTCATCTGGATGTTGGTCCGGCACCCACCCGTCGGCGGTATTTCGGGACAACCCACGATGGTGCCGGTGTATACCGCCAGTTCCGGTGCGTCGCTGGACATGTAATAGGCCAGAGTGACGTCTTGCCCCTCGGTGAGCAGGACGCGCGGCACGCAACCCCAGCCCGCTTCGGCGTGGCTCCGCAACACGTAGGGTTCCGGGCGAGTCCCTGGCCCGTTCATGCGGGACGGACAGGTGCAGTGCGCGCCAAAGTAGAGATTCTGGACCGTGTCCATCGAGGCGTTCTGCTGGAAACCCGGCCGGTTGAAGAGGTATTGGCCCAACACGAGGCTCAGGGTAGCGTTCAGATCGGACTGGCACCCCGCGGGGATGCCCTCGTCGCGCAGAGTCATGAACGCCATGCACGGCGGCACATGCTTGTGCGGGTGCTGAAGCCCGGGCAGGCAGTTCATCATGAGGGCGTCGGCCTCATCGGCGGCCAGAAGCGTCTTGAGGGCCACATAGGCACGCGCCGCTTCGAGTATGTCCTTATCGTTGGGCTCCAGGATTTCGCGTGCACCGCCACGGTAGGCGCGGGCCAGCTTGAGCACCTCGTCCGTGTCGCCGGTGTCGCGGTAGGTGTCGTAGAAGCGCTGGTGCGTGACCGTGTGAATCTCCGTGCCGAGGACAGGGACCCGCACGGACTTCTCTTCCTGTCCGTCGATGTTCATGATGCGACACTGTTTCATCCACGCGCCGGCGCGGATCATGCGCAAGCCGTCAGATACCGCATCGAATTTCTCCGAATTCACCAGATAGAGGTTCTGCTTTTCGCGGGCCGGCCTGATGTGATCGACCAGGAGTACGCCCAGCGGCGCATAAGCCACGACAGGAAGCTTGGCCGTTTCGACGATTTGGGTGATGCGATTCCAATGGCCCTTCTTGAAGAGAATGAGCACGATACCGTCGGGCTGCGTGGATTGAACCTTCTGGATGAACCGAGACGCGTCTTCTTCCGTGTCAATGGCGACCGGTTCGAGATCGATCTGCACGCCGAGCTCGGCGCCCATGCGTTCGAGCACCGCGGCATGTTCTTTGTGGCGTTCTTCCGCGCCAAAGCCCGACCCCGGCCAACTGTAGTAGCCGGCATCTTTCAGGGTCTGCGTGGGCGGATATACAAATGCGGCCATGACCCGCACCTTCTTCGTGCGCACAGGCGTAACGCTTGGCTTGGCGGATCGTCCTCCCCGTGAGGCAGCTAGAGAAATCCCACCTGCCGCAACGGCGCTGACCTGCAAGAACGCCCGGCGCGAAACACTTGAAGGCTCACAACAATCACACATGATTCTTCCCCCCATGTTCGTTCCCCGCCTCCATCCTAGACAACTTGTGGCCCGTTGACAAGATTTGTCCCGCTCCAGACGAGGATCATCATACGGACGGGTCAAGAAATACTCAGAGTTGACAGATATTGAATGCCCATGGACAGCGTGTGGCTTCCTCCTAAGTGTCCGTCAAGACATAAGTTACCGATTTCAAATGACTTATATTCCCGTAACCGGTGGCGCAAAACTTGCTGCTTGTCACAGAAGGGTGAGAAGTGCCCATGTGGGGAGCAAGTACAGGACGGTTGCCCTCCGCTCCCGTCAAGAGGTCTCTCCACCCGAATCGAGCGATACTGAAGAGGCAGGAAGGGGAAGTTCCAACGGTGCGGAGCACATACTGGGGAAGGAGAATCACATGTTGAAACGCGGAACATTCATTCTGGCATTGGTGGCGGCGGCGGTGTTCGCCGCAGGGGCGGTACACGCAACGACAATTGTGGTCAATCCCGGCGGATCTTGGGTCAGCGGCGGGAATTCCGGCGGCGGCTCGAGTGCCATCACGGGCACGGAGGGCGATGATCACGGCGGATTGGGCTCTCTCGAAATGTATGGGGACCGCACCCGCTTTGAGTACATCCCGGTTGGCGGGCTAGGACTCCTCAGCGATCTTGACAGCCTCTCCTTCGAGTGGCAGGTGGCCGGCGACAGCGTGTCGGCACTGCATGTGGACTATACGCCCGCGGTGCGCTTGCTCATCGCCGACCCGTTGGCTGGCGGCGGCTACGACTTGAGCGAGTTGATTTGGGAAGGCGCGTACAACGGCTACTATGGCAGCTACACGCACGGGGATTGGATCCTGACGGACGTGATTGGGGACAGTGAGACGCTGTGGCAGTGGAACAGCGGTGTGACCCTGTTGCCGGGCGGCGCACAGGCGAACCTGACGCCGGCGGCGTGGTCCGGGTCGGCATACATCAGTAGCGACGCGATCATTTACGGCGTCAGCTTTGGCGTGGGCTCCAGCGTGGGCGCGGCATATCATGCATTTGGGGACTACCTGACGATTGGATTCAATGGTCAGAGCACGACCTATGATTTCGAGCCGTTGGCTGCCGTACCGGAGCCGGCGACGCTGAGCCTTATCGGGATCGGACTCGGCGCGCTTGCGCTTCGCCGCAAGCTCAGCAGGGGCTAAGACTTACCGTTCGCAGTTTCAGATTGGATGGCGGACCCGGTGCAGCGCATCCGGGTCCGCCACTTTCATTTCCGGTCGTTTCGCCTGGTTACACCCGCACTTGACGCGCGGCGAGTTCGGGTAGAATATGAAGCGTGTGGTCAGATCGACACACGGGGGCACTGCACTTCAGGGGGATTCATCTCATGTGCTGCACACATCTCAACCGCCGCCAATTCTTGGGAGTCACTTCGGGTCTTCTGGCCGGGGCCACCTTATTGGGACCTGCGGTCGCATTCGCTGACGCGCCCGTATGGGCAGACGATTTGTGGGACCCGCAACGTCCCTACCAAACCTGGGGAAATCCCCTGCGCGTCCAGCCAGTCCTCATGTACCGCGTACCCACCCGCCGCGAGCAGACGTCGTGGAAATCATGGGGCGGCGTGCAGAGCGACGCCGCGGCGGACGAGGAAGCGGCGCGGATCAAAGGTGAATTGGATGGTTTGGCCCAACGCGCGGACTTTCCCATGGAGGTGCTGCCGGTCGTCAAGGTGACTTCGGAAGAGGCCGGCGCCCAGGCCGCGGCGCAGGAAGCGGATGTCACGGTGCTCTACCCTGCCACCGGATCCGGCAACACGCTGCTTTCCTGCGTGCGTGACGGCAAGACGATTGTCTTCGTGCGGCACCAATCGGGACCCGTGTATTACTGGTACGAGGCCTTGAGCACCAAGTACCTCCGCCCGAACGATGGCACGGCGGCCCCAGAAGATACGCGGCGGCTCTCGGTCGATGATGTGGTCGTGGATGACCCCGAAGAAGTGCTGTGGCGGTTGCGCGCCATGTGCGCGGTGAAAAATTTCGTTGGTTCCCGCATCGTGGCGCTCGGCGGACCGATGGGCAAGTACGCGCCGGACGCGCCAGACGTCGCTCGACAGAAGTTTGGCATCGAGATAGTCGATGTCACCTACGATGAACTTTCGCGCCGCATTCAGGAGGCCTTCGCGGATCCGGGGCGCATGGCACTGGCCGAGCACTGGACCGACGCGTTTTTGGCCATACCCAACACGAAGCTCTCGACGGAGCGCGGTTTTGTTGTGAACGCATTCGTGTTGTACGGAATCTTCAAGGACTTCCTACGTGAGAACGACACGTCGTTGTTCACGATCAAGGAGTGCATGAGCACGATCCTGCCCATGTCGAAGACGACGGCGTGTCTCACATTGGGTTTGTTGAATGATGAAGGGCTGGTGGCCTTCTGCGAGTCCGATTTCGTGGTGGTGCCTCCGGGTATCTTCCTGCAGTGTGTCACGCGGAAGCCGGTGTTCATGCACAACTCGACCTTCCCGCATAAAGGCGTGGTCACGTGCGCGCATTGCGCGTCGCCACGGCGTTTCGACCGCGAACGATACGAGCCGGTCGAGATCGTCACCCACTATGAGTCGGAGTATGGCGCGGCG
Source organism: Candidatus Hydrogenedentota bacterium (assembly GCA_020849535.1). GTDB lineage: Bacteria > Hydrogenedentota > Hydrogenedentia > Hydrogenedentales > SLHB01 > JAHDWY01. Next base: position 23,369 of record JADLGB010000279.1, on the reverse strand, counting down.
CCGAAGGTGGAAGTGCCGGTGGGCCAGGAGGTGACCTTCATCGATCCGGAGTATGCCACGGGCCGCTGGGTGGGGATTTCGGGGACGGTCGAGGGGAATCCTTTCCATGAGATTTGCCGTTCTCAACAGGATGTGCGCATCCACGGCAACTGGAAGAAGCTGATAAACGAGGTGCGTGATTCACACTGGGTGATGGCATACGGCAACTACCTCAGGGAGATTGCGTACGCCGCGCCGCGCATCGGCGTGAAGTTTGAGGATATCTCAACCGAGGCGTAGAGCTTGAGTGGCTGAGCTATACCGAATGGGAACACAGGCGAGGGCGCTTGTGCCACACGTCTATCTCCAATGCTCTGTTTGCCGTAGTCTCCTGAAATCTTCGGGCGAACCTTGGCTCACAAGAGAGGAAGGACATCTGGGCGCATGGCAAGCGTGTGTGGGACAGGCGCCCTCGCCTGTCGTCTTCAGTGGTCTCATCCGCGGGACTACCCGCGGATGAGACCGCTGGTCATTGCTACCTACATGCCCGGGATCAAACCTGTCGGTCTCGGTGGGCCGTCGTAGGGTTTCGCTCCGTACGGACCACCGGTCAAGGCAGGCGGAGTCAGCGCGGCGGGATCCGTTGTGGTGGGCGCCGCGATGAACCCGTAGTACCGGCCCATCCAGTAGTCTTCCAACCAGCCGATGGGTGGCGTGGCGCCCTTGCCGTTCCCGCCTCCATTGTATTGAATCGCGGGACGGGTGCCCCAGGAAGCCTCTTGTTCGCGCGGTGAAATGGCCCGCGGCTCGGCACTGTAGGCACTGTAGCCGGGTTCCGTCACGAGATCGCGGCGGTCCGAATTGCGGAAGCCATAGTTCACGCAGTCCAACGGCCAATCGCGAAGATGCTGTACCGCGCGATCCGCCTCACAGGGATTGCCCGTCAGCGCGCCGTATGCGAAGTTAAAGAAGGGCAAGTGCTGCATGCGCAACACTTCCCAACTCCGTTCCAGGCTGCGCAGGTAAACCGAGCGCAGTTCCGGATCATCGGCATACTTCAACAACGGATAGTAGCAGCGGAACGCCAGTTCATCGTCCCAGGGCACGACCAGGTCCGGCGGAAACGTATGACGTTGACGCACGGTGTAGTTGGGATAGCCCCAGTCGACCAACTGCTGCAACCCCGCCTTGAACTTCGCATCGCCCGTGAGCGCAAAGGCGGTCCACATGTAGGTCTGGGCCTCCATGCCATTGAGCCCGCGCGCTTCGTATCCATATGGACGGAACAGGTACTGCGGATCCCAGCGGCCCCAACGGGTCGGTTTTCCATCCATGTCGCGCAGCACCCAGCCGTTGTTCATGATGTGCGAGGCGATGCGGGCGATATGCAGCTTGGCGCGGTCCTTCTCAGCGCCTTGCGCCACGAGATCGTGAAAGACCGACACCGCAAACATGTGCCCGTTGACCTCGTCGCTCGATGTGTCGCCCTTCCACGACCACAGGCCGTCTTCCGTGGGATACCACTTGGCGGGGAGACCGCCCGAACCACGCGTGGAGCGCTGGCCCTTGTCCGCCTTCTCCGACCAGATGGCGCGCGCGAAGAAACCGTCCGACTTCGTGATGTCCTCCAGCCAGATCATGGCCTGAAACGCTTCCAGCGCCTCGGCGCGTGCCTGTGGATCGCCGGTCGCGGCATACTTGTAGGACATGGCCGCCAGGTAGTGTGAGGTATGCCCGCCGTCGTTGTCGCTGATCTCGCGAAGCCATTCCTTGTAGGTGTCGTTGTACCAAAGCTTGTGCACGAAGCCGAGGCGTTTGTACCCCCAGGCATTCAGGAGTTGCTCGTACCACGCCGCTTTCTTCAACAGCGTGTAGGGTTCATATCGGATAATGCCCAGGCCGGCATCCGTGGCCACGTATACAACGTGGTCGCCTACGGCAATGCTGTTTACGTGGTCGCCTGGAAGCCAGTGGTTCGGACCAAAGAAGTGGAAGTCTCCACCGGTCATGCGCACCGCCCCGCGAGCCGTACCTATCCACACGTCGCCGTCGAACCCTTGCGCAAGGCACGTCGTGTCCTCGAAGGGCAGTCCCTGGGGCCCGGCCAGCGTGGTGAGCGCCATACCCCGCAGCGCGGCGAGACCACGATCCGTGGCGAGGTAGAGCACGCTGCCTTGCGCGAGCATGTCGCGGGTAACGTCTGAGGGCATCGCGCCCCAATCGATGGGTTCGGGTATGAAGGTTTTGCGATCGATCAGGGCAATGCCACCGGAGCGCATCAGGTACATGGTCCCGCTGTAAGAGGCGATGCCGGTAATAGGGCCGATTTCTACGGGGTCGGCCAGGATCTGCGTCCCATCTTCCTGGAGCATGGTACTGTCGTTGGAGAGGTAGCCGCCTTCCGGTTTTGTGCTTACGAAGGCGCCGTCCTCATAGCGGAAGAGCGCGTCTTTTGTTGCACCATGCACGGCGCCTAGATGCATGCATAGGTCGACGAATGGCTGGTCCGAAACGCGGGTCCAGTCCTGTCCGTCGAAGCGATGCACGCCGGAGTCCGCGAGCGCCCAGAGCGCGCCATCGAGCGCTTCCAGTCGCAGGACTTTCTTCGGGGAGTGAGCGGCCGCGTCGAGGGCTGTGCCATTCAGAACCTTCACCTTTCCATCCATAACCGCGTAGACGTTGCCGTTAAGAACAGCCACCGAAGTTACGGGCGCTTCGGTGGGCAGCTTCTCCCCCACTTCCTGGAGATACACGGTGTCTTCGACCGCGGCCTGCGCGTGAACGCCGGATGCAGCCTCCGCGCTCGATGCGGACGCGAACGCGGCTGTACAGAGAAGAGTCAAGAAACAGTGCGTGAATAGATGATATCGCATGGGTCAATTCCTCCGCAGCAAGAGTGCCCGATTCCCACATTGACTGTGGGTAGCCTATCATATAGCGAAGTTGAGGGAACACTGATATCACGTCAAGAGGATGCGATGTGATCCCGCGTGCTTTTCTAGGCGCGAAGAACTACTGACGTGCCCAAGAGCCGGCAGGGATGCCGGCGCTCCTGGTAGACGTTCGCACAAATCCAGGATCTGTTTCCCTCCAATTTCGAGTCGATGAGGGAAGATGGGCGGGAACAAATCCCGCCCTACGAGGTGCGCATGTCCACCCCTGCCTGCCGGTTTGTCTTTCAACGGCGCCATCCTTAGAATACGGCGACTGGGGAGGCCCGGGCGCATGGCGGGGCCGGTACATCAAGGAAGACCGGGGTGATCCTACCTGATCGACGAATCAAAGAGTTGCTTAAACAGGGCGACCTGCGTATCGAACCGCTGGATCCGGTCCAGATCGGGCCGGCATCGGTCGATCTGCGCCTGGGGACGAGCTTCCTGACGCCGCGAACGACTCAAGGCATGTATTCGATGTCTGCGCCAATCGAGTACGAACGCGTGGAGGACACGTCTTTCGTGATTCCCGCGCACGGGTTTGTGCTGGCGACTACTCGCGAGGTGATCACGCTGCCGGACTACTTGACGGCGTTCGTGGAAGGCCGCAGCTCCATTGGGCGGCTTGGGCTATTCATCCAAAACGCAGGGTGGGTGGATCCTGGGTTTGAAGGCGCCATCACGCTCGAACTCTTTAACGCCAATCATGCACCCATGCGGATCGAGGCCGGGCGGCGCATTTGCCAGCTCGTCATCGCGCAGTCCGACGGGCCAGTTGACGCGCCCTACCGGGGCAAGTACCAGGGGCAGCGGGAGACGACCGGCTCCCGCGCCTATCTCGACACCGAGGTGGAGAACTCGTAGCCTCGCCGCAGAGCAGACGTCACCCTATGGCTTCTCGCCCTGACGAAGCCGCTCATCGATCCGGTCCAGGACCTCCGGCAGGTCGGCGATCGTCTCCACGGCGTAGTGCGCGCCCGCGTCGAGCAGGCGTTGGCGGGCACGGCTCAGCCGGTCCTTGCGCTCGGCGGATGTAAGGCGAACCAAGTCGGCTTCGGGCAACCCCACCTCATTTCCATGCTCGACGACGGCCACGGTCCACATGCCGGCATTCAGTCCTTCGCCGATGTCGGCCACCGTGTCCCCCACTTTCACGATCGCCTCGACGGGATAGACGCCGAGCTGCTTGGCCGCTTCGAGAGCCATCCACGGGGCGGGGCGGCCCTCGGGCACATCGCTGACGCACACCACCACATCAGGCGCGTAGCCACCTTCCGCGGCCTTCGGCACGAGTAGCCGCATCATGGCGTCGTTGTAACCGGTGGTACTCCCGATGCCCATTCCTCGAGTGCGCAACGCGGCCATGGTTTCGATGGTGCCGGGAATGATGTCCGCATGTTTTTCGATAACGGCCAGTTGGAGTGGAACAAACTCCTGAAACATGGACTCCACGTCCTCTTCTGAGGGTTGCCGTCCGTATCGAGCACTCCATTGCTCCGCGATGGGTTGCATGCGGCACATGACTCGGATGTGATCCCGCTTGTGCATCCCCATGGGCTCGCGGGCCTGCTCCTGGGTGACGGCGATGCCGCGCTTTTCGAAGACGTCCAGAAAAACGGCCGCGGGCGCGCAGCATCCATAGTCGACGGTCGTGCCCGCCCAATCGAAGATAGCCGCCTTGAGCGGCCCGCGGTATCCGCGGCGGGATTCAGAACTCATCTGCTCACGCTCCTCGCGCCGGCACGCGTGGGCGCGGATAGTTCAATGCCCAGTTCATCGATTGTCTCCCGAATGGCACGGAGCAGGTCACGGACGTCGCTCTCGAAGATGCGTCCGATGTTGCCGATACGGAAACAGTCGGCGTTGCTCACCTTGCCCGGGTAGATGACGTAGCCCTTGTCGTTGAGGCTCGCATAGAATGACTCAAAAGAAAAAGCGGGGTCTTGGGGATAGCGGAACGAGGTGATGATGTAGCCTTGGTCCACTGCGGGAAGATACTCATCGAATCCCAGCGCGCGCATGCCGTCAACCAGCGTCTCGTAGTTGGCGCGATATCGCGCCGCACGTCCCTCGACGCCGCCCTCCGCCTCCAATTCGAGGAGAGCCTGGTGGAATGCCAGCAGCGCATGCGTGGGCGGCGTGAAGCGAAACTGTCCGTTTACCTCCAGTCCCCGCCATTGCGATAGGAGGTCCAGACTGACGCTGCGCGCATACCCCTCGGTCTGAAGCAAGGCATCGCGCCGCGCCAACACGAATCCGAAACCGGGCACCCCTTCGATGCATTTGTTCGCGGAGGACACCAGATAGTCGATCGAGCAGGCCGCGAGATCGAGCGGGACAGCGCCGAAACTGCTCATCGCGTCCACGAAGAACGTGGCGCCGGCGGCCTTGGCCATAGCCCCGATTTCCTTGATGGGATTAATGATGCCCGTCGTGGTCTCGCAATGGACCACGGCCACGCAGGACACGCGTCCCGCATCCGTCAGGGCGCGTTCGACGGCCTCGAGGTCCGGGATCTGGTCCTCTGCAAAAACCAATGGAGCGTGGTCGATCCGCAGGGTCTTGAGGATTTTCACCATGCGTTCGCCATATGCGCCATTGACAATGACGAGCACCTTTCCGTCAGGCCGCACGGTGGATGAGAAGACGGCCTCGACCGAGAACGTGCCGCTACCTTGCATGAGCACGGCTTCGTATGCGCCATCGCGACAGCCGCCCAGCGCGACGAGCCTGCGGCGGATATCCCGGACCAGCTCGATAAACGCGAAGTCACGCGAACCGAGGTCGCGCAGCATGGCCTGCTTCACCGAACGGCTCGTCGTGAGCGGGCCCGGCGTGAAGAGTACTTTGTCTTTCCATCCAGGGAGGGCCTGGTCCATGTCCTAGCCTCCGTTTTCCGCATCGAGGCGCTTGTTGCCCGCATGGGCGGCGCGCACGCGCCACATCACCACCAGCATCATCGCGGCAAAGGCCACGCTCATCCAGAAGGCCATGACGTTGGTCGTGTGGATGTTCGCCATTTTGTCGCTGCCCGTCATGATCTTGCCGATCACCAACTCCTGGACGACGGGTCCGAAACTACCGATCCCATTGACCAAGCCCGCCACGGCAACCCCATTGAGTTCACCGGCCACGGCCACCGCGGCGGCGCCGCAAAGCAGCGTGTCCGGCCCATAGATCATGAAGCCGACGAGTCCAAAGGCCACCGCCACGAGAACAGGGTTTGTCTCGAACCTCAGCACACAGACATACCCCAGAATCAGGCCGATAGACGCGATGAATGTGAGCTTCGCCCAATTCCCCCGAAAGTACCGGTCCAAGACCCAGCCGATGAGAATGCAGGGAAGGATTCCTCCGATATCAAACAGGGTCGAATAGAGACCGGCCTCTTGCTTGGAGAGCCCTTGTAGAGCGAGAAAGGTGGGCAACCATGAATCGAGCGCGTAGCGAAGGAATTTGATAAAGAAATACCCCAGGCCCATGGCGAGTATGAGTGGATTGAAGGCTAGCCTCACATACTCCCACAGGCTGACATGTTCCTCGTTCGAGGCGCGTATGGCCCGGCCCGCCTCGTCGGCAGCGACATCGACGATTGGCTGCAAACCCACATCCTCGGGCTTGTTGCGCTGCCAAAAGTACAACACCCACCACACGACGACGGCGACCAAGGAGCACCCCAAGAAGGAAAGCCGCCACCCCGGGAGGGCCAGAAGTCCCAGACCGAGCAATGTGGACCCGAGGACTTTCACCCCCAGGTTTCCCCAGACGTAACTGGTTCCCCATCCGCCCATGATGAAACCACGCTCCTGCGGGCGGACCCACTGCGAGACGCTTCCTACTGCGCCCGGCCAGCCGCTGGCCTGGACGAGTCCATTGAAGAACATGAAGACTAAGAATGCGCAGTAGGCGAGATTGGTGTGCTTCGCAACGCCGAGGTCGTCCCACGACATGTGACCGCCTTGGTTCGCAACGGAAAATCCGCCGATGGTCGCAGTTCCATCCGTCAACCCGAGTTCCGCGCCGGTCACGCCGAGACGGACCCACTGCCCGGCGCGCGGGAGTGAATCCACGTGTTGGGATACTTCGCCCTCGTCTGGTTCGCCCCAACTCGCCGTGCGGTCGCCAAGGGACGTGTGCCAGGTGACATCGAGTCGGGTGGGCGAGTCATCGGGATCCAGAAATGCATGCACGAAGAGGTAGTCATTCGGTGTGAACGTCTCGAGTGGCTCCTGGCTCATCGCGGTCAGGGTGCCGGTGCCATCGTAAGCCTGAGCCCCGTCGAAAACCGGTCCACCATCGGCGGCGTGGGAAGGCCACGGTCCGCTCGCACCATTGACCTGCGTGGCGGCGCCGGCGAAGGCGCCTTCTCCCGCCAGAATGACGTCCTTCGAATCAATGAACGCAAAGACCACATTGCACACAATGGATAGACCGAGGCCGCCCAGCAGCAGCACGCGGGGCCCCCACTTTCTGCCCACAAAGCCATTTACAAACTGGCCAATCATGTAGGCGACGAGAAAGACCGCCCAGATAAAGGCGATGGAGTCCAGTCCCCAGCCGAACTGCTCGTCCAGCGAAGTCTTCACCAAGCCGAAGACTTTGCGGCAGAAGTAATAGGCGGCGTAGCCCAGGAAGGTCGAAATCAGAATGCGCCAGCGCCACGCACGCTGCTCGGCGGTAAGAGTTTCTTCCACGAAAGTCCTCCATTCGTGTGTGGGGATCGGGTTCCCCGCCAAGGAGACTGGTGTGCGCAGGCACGCGCTTCCCCCGTTAGCCAAGGTACAGCAAAAACCGCCGGGATTATGACCGATCGCACAGGCGGGAATCGAGTTAGTATCAAGTTGATGTTAGCCGACGATTAAACAATGCGGCACACAATGAAAGCCGCCCTCCGACTATATCGGCGGGCGGCGGGTGAAGCGAGGAAAGCTCCGCAGTCTACTCGACCGCGAGCGTATCGCGGACGGCTTGCAGGGACCGGATAAACACGGAGAAGTCCATATTCTGGGTGAAGGCATCGCCGAACCGGATGGACGCGCGGATCGTGGAGTCTTTGCGCGGTTCCACGCGAACAACCTCGGCCGCACCCACAAACGCCGCGGGCAAGCACTCGGCCACCTTGAACCGTTTCGTGGGGATGGCGACCGCGATGCGCTGACCCGGCTCCAACTTGTGTTTGGTGACCAAGCTGGCACCCGTCATGGAGATGTTCCTGACGATGCCCGGTCCGACGAGGCGGCTGCGTTCGCCTTGTTTTTCGACAGCAATCGACAGTTTAATGCGGAAGTCGAAGCGCTCGGCGCTGCGCCGCTCCTCAATATGCTCGTACGGGTCAACCCAAGCCGCGTCTACGTTGTACTTTGCCATTTTTCTCACCCCTTATGGGCTTAGAATATCACATCATCCGGAATATGTCCAGATCGATTTCAATTAAATCGCGCTTTGTGAGCTTTCTGTACTAAACGAACAATCAGCGGATTCTGCCCTGTCTTCAATCTAGGGATAACGCGCCCGCTGCCGCGATAATTCCAATACACCTATAGGACGTTTCAGAAACCAAATCGTTACAGGACACCGCGTACATTCGGGAAACTGACCAGACCAAGTCAGGACGTCCAGTACCTATGAGGCGATTATGCGCAGGGAAGGGATATGGCATGCAGAAACCAGCTTGTGGTCTAATGCGTGTATCACCATAACCTGGAAGGAATTCCCGCATGCTTCTCCTCACCGTTACCATGGCGGCTTCCGCGCTGCTGCTGAGTCAGATCGACGAAGCTAAGTCTAACCACTACCGCGAATGCGTAACGGAGCACGTTGACAATTTCCTTGAGAGAGGGATGGACCACTACGGGGAAGTCCAGACTCCCATGTTCATGAGCATCATCGATTTGGAGACTTTGGAGTCGCCGAGGGAACCGCTTCCGCTCGACGGCATCATCCGGTGCGAAGAACGCCAGCACCGGCGCAATCCGGCGGGCTGCGATCTGTGGGAAGACCAGCCGCTGCTGCGCACACTTTACGCGATGGGCGCGTTGACCGGCGACACGCGCTACGCGGACGCCTGCGATTCGTATATTAAGACCTTCTTCGAGCGGTCCCGCAAGGAGAACGGCATGCTGGCCTGGGGGTCGCACATCTTCTACAACGCATACACCGACCGGCCCGGCGGAGACCAGGACGGGAAGGGGCCCCACGAGATTCTTGTGCTGCTGCCAGAATGGGAGCGGATGTGGCGCGTCACGCCTGAACTGCTCACGAAAGAGGTGGAAGGCATCTGGGAATGGCATGTCGTGGATAAGGAGACGGGTCTGCACAATCGCCACGACGACAAGAGCGTGGGCTGCGATTTCGCATTCTCAGGAGGGTCCTTCGTGCAGGCGTTTGCCTTCATGTACGGCAAGACACGCGACCCGAAGTACTTGCAGTGGGCAAAGACTGTGGCGAGCCGACACTGGAACGCGCGCAATCCCGAAACCAACCTCGCGCCGGACGCACCCAGCACCGGCGACCGGTACGACGCGCACCATTGCTTCACCACCGTGTCGGGGCCCCACGCGGCCGCGCTGCTGCGCGCCTACGAGGTGAGTGGCGATCCGTGGTTCAAGGATGTTGCACTGGCGTATATCAACGCATACCTGAAGTACGGGTGGGACGCCGAGGCGCGGCAGTGGCGGGCCATGCTGGCCCTCGACCGCACGCCCGTGATGGAGCAGGCGTCGGACGAGTACTACGACCAATGGAAGCCGGTCGGCTACATCGACATCTGGCGCACGGTCATGTTTTCGTACGAATTCCCGATGCTTGCCGCGCAGACGTCGATCTATGCCTTCGAGGTCACGGGCGACGCGGGCGCCCTGGAAAGCGCGCGCCACTGGGCCGAGAACATCCGCGCAGACATGCCTCCACATATCGGGAGACGGTGGCGCGATGCGCTGGTGGCGGCGCTTCCGGAAGCGGAGGCCAAAGGCGGCACATATGCGGAGAACTACGGCCGGGCGATCTCGTTTTTCCTGCACCTCCACTATGCGACGGGCGACCCTGCCGGCCTGGAGACCGCAACAGCGCTGGCCGATGAGGCAATTGAGAAGCTCTACGCCAACGGGTGGTTCAAAGGGCATCCGGCAAAACCCTACTGCGAATCGACGGACGGGGTTGGTTTGCTGCTGTATGCGCTCCTGGAGTTGAGCGAGTATCCCGCACGCATGCCCGGGAACTTCTGAGAGCTGCCGCGTAGTCGATAGCTTCATGTCTTCCGTGGCGGATTGAGCGGTGTCTGTTCCGGAATGGGACACAGGCGAGGGCGCCTGTGCCACACGTCTATCTCCAATACTCTGTTTGCCTAAATCTCCTGAAATCCTTGGGAAAACCCTGGATCACAGGAGAGGAAGAACATCGGCAGGCCGGGCAAGCGTGTGTGGCACAGGCGCCCTCGCCTGTGACTTTATTCGCTTGTCCTATCGGACTGATCGGTCCGATCAGACCGATCGGACGTGGGTTCCTCAACCGTTCGTGATATCTGGTATACTGCGGACAGGGAGAAGGTGCGTTCAAAGAGCGGTCCAGGGGTAGGGGGATCTACGTCATGCGTCCACGTCTGCATCGCAATGCCCGTTCGTTCCTTGCTCCTGCGCTTGCCGCGCTAGCGCTTCTCACCTTGGCGTGCCCATGGCATGTGGTGGACGGGGCACCGCTGCCATCGTCAGGACTCGTGGAGGTCCCCAACCCATTGTCTGGTGAGAATCCCACCTACTCGCTCGCCAACGAGCCGGCGCCCAAGCCAGGGGCATCTGTGACAGATACGCGGCTGGGAACCGCCCAGGTGCGCGCGACGGGCGCGCAGGGAATCAGACACGAGTATTCGCGACACGATCCCTTCAATTCGGATTGCTCGCGGATTCTGCTGCTGGCGCTGCAAAGTGGCGAATGGCGCGTCTACAAGACCACGAGCCTGCCCTATGACGCGGACGGCAATCTGGTGAGAACGGTGGAGATGGAGGAGCCCCGTTGGGACTCACAGGACCCTAACGTCGTCTGGGGAACGCAGGAGTTCCGCATTCTACGTGTGGATGTGAGCACGGGCGATTCCACTACGGTTAAAGACTTTCGCGACGACGCTCGCGTCGGACCCATCCTGAAGGCGGAGTCCGATCTTTACCGCATCACCATGAAAGATGAAGGCGAAGCATCAACCGATCGGCGCTACTGGGCCTTTCTCTTACAGGGCATGGAACAGGATTATCGCGCACGGTACATCTTCGTGTGGGACCGGCAGGACGATGCGGTGGTGGGCCTGCACACCCTGGCTGTGGATGAGTCGCGCATCGATTGGGCGGGCATGTCGCCCTTGGGGAATTGGGTGCTCATCGGTTCCGATTACGACAACGCATCTCCATTGACGGGACTGGTCATGGCCAATCGCGCCCTGAATTCCTTCCAGCAGATTCACACGACAACAGGCCATGCGGACGTAGGTCTGGACAGCGCCGGCCGGGAAGTGATCGTCATGCAGAACGCCCAAACGGACTACGTGGATCTCATCACCCTCGACACCAATGCGCGGCCGGCGCTGAGCGACGCGGACTATCCCGCCAGCGGGCACGTTCCCATCATGCGCCTGTTCTACGCCTCCGACTCGCCTGTGGGACTGAACAGCGGCGTGCACGTTTCCTGCAACTATCCGGGCTGGTGCGTGATTTCGACCACGACAGATGAGGGCGCGCGGGAACAGAATTGGCTCGACCGGACCGTCACGTTGGTCAAGCTCGACCGGGACAGGCCGCAGGTCTACTACCTCGCGAAGGTGTATGGCACGCGCGGGAGCTATTGGGAAGAGACGCAGGCGTCCATCTCGCGGGATGGGTCGCGCGTGGTGTGGGCCACGAACTGGAACACGAACGTGGGCCAGGACAAGGTCTGGGTGATGGAACTGCGGCTGGGCGCGAAGTAGCCTGGATTGGGATGACAGGCGAGGGCGCCTGTTCCCGCACTCGCTCTTGTCCAATCGGACCGATCCGTCGAATCAGACCGATCGGACATGCAAAACTCAGCCTTTCGTTTTCACGGCTCCCGGCCCCGATCAGACCGGCTGCGCTTCAGCCATCTTCCTGCTTCGCATCTGCTGCCAGTGCTGGAAGCAGACGGCATAGAGCCAGCCTTGTGCGATGACCGTGAAGAAGAACACGGCAAGCGACAACGTGTCGCTCACCGTGTAGCCGCCGACATCGTAGGCGGTGCCGGTCCAATGCGATTCGAGCCAGACATAGGGCAGGCCAAACGGGATGTTGGCCACCAAAAACGTCCACAGCGGAATCACGTGGGCCGCCTGCGCCGCTCCCAGTACCCAATCCACGGCGAGCATCACCAGTACGAACCAGAGAACTCTCTTGAGTTTCACTCGACACCTCCCCGCAGCGGAAACACGGCTATCCCGCTTTCTGCATCACGTAGTATTTGGGCGCCATGCCGCGAATGGTCACGTCGCCGCTCAGCCACGGCAGAAAGAGGTAGGCGCCGCCGTTCACCTCTTTGACATAGAAGCGTGCCTGCGTCTTCCCGTCCTGGGCGAGTATGCGCCCATCCGACCACCAGCGGTACCCAATGGATGTACCGCCGTCGGGCAAGCACTGGATATCCTTCAGAAAGAGATCTCCCCCCCAGTTTCGTCTGCCAGGCTGAAAGTCCTCGACGCGCGGTACGAAGTCCACGCTACGCCAGGCACCGCTGATGTCGCCGCCGGACTGTGCCGGAACGGCAGGAGTCTGGCTGGCGCTCGCCTGCTTTTTCAGCACGTAATACTTCGGGGCAATCCCGCGAATGGTCACGTCGCCGCTCAGCCATGGCATAAACAGATACGTGGTATCGCCAACCGTCTTCACCTGGTACATGGCCTGGGTCTTTCCATCTTGCCCGATGACCCGGCCGTCCGCCCACCAGGTGTATCCCAAGGAGGTGCCACCATTGGGCGTGCAATCCAGGTCCTTCAAGAACAAATCGCCGCTCCATGATTTGGCGCCGGGCTTGAAGTCCTCGACCTTTGCGACGAAATCGACGCTTGTCCAGCTTCCGGTCAAATCCGCATAGGTTCCTTGTGCTTCGGTGCCCGTGGGGGTCTCTTCCTTGGGCGGCTCCACCACCGCTGCGTCAACATCTTCACTGCGCGCCAGGACATAGTACCGGGGTTTCTGCCCCCGCATGGTGACGTCTCCACTGAACCAAGGGAGAAACAAGTACTGCTTCTCGTCGAGGTTCTTGAGGTAGTACGGCGCGGTAGCTGGGCTCTCCTGGTCCATGAGCTGACCGTTCTTCCAGTGTTCACCAATGGACGTGCGGCCGTCCGCGAAACACTCGAGGTTCTTCAGGAAGAGGTCACCTTGCCACGACTTCTTGCCGGCCTGGAAATCCTCCACTTTCTCGACGAAATCCACGCTCACCCAAGAGCCCGTGGGGTCATTCTCCCTGGCCACGGGGACGGGGGGAAGTCCCACTCTCGGAGTGACTGTTTCCTGCGCTGGCTCAGGCGGCAGAGTGGGGTCTGGCACTTCACCGCGAATCATATAGACGAGAAACGGGAGCACGAAAACGATAGCGGCGGCCGCGATGATCCAGGCTGCACGCCGCGTATTATCAGGGGCGGGCGGAGTCGCGTTCAGGTATGATGGGGACCACGGATCTTTGGAGTCCGCCTTGTCGCCGAGTTCCGCCCACGATGCGGCGACTTCCTCGGGCGTGCCGACGGTCGACAACAGCCGCTTCACATCCGAGAGCGCCACCAGCGCGCCCGCATCGGTGACTGCGAGACGCTCCACATGGTCGCGAAGGTCATTCACGACTTCCCGGGCATCTCCCCCTTGGCCGGTCAGCAGTGCTTCAACCCGACTCAGATAGCCTTCCAGGTAGGTATTGGCTTCTTCCGTCCACGTGTTCATGTTCGTGTCCATCATACGCGCCCCCCTGAAGATGATTCTCTGCGTCTCGCTTTCGCGTCAGCCCACAGTTTCACTCAAACACGAGACCATTCTGCGGCCTCACATCCCCCTCGGCACTTCGTGCCGGCTCACGCGCTCGCGAGATAACTTCGCCACAGATGCACTCCACCTCATCCACCCCGTTGAGCACAACTCTCGCGGTTCTGGGCAGACGCCCTGAGCCCCCAGGCGGCTCTTGTGTACCTACTACGAAGTAGATGTCCGGGCATCTACCCGTAGCCTACAGTGTATCATAGGCTATTAATTGTCGCAAGGTAGATTGCGCGACGGGATTCATCAGACGTCATGCACCTGTTCATCGGGGGGTATTGGATTGGGCAACTGACTATAGGGAAAGAAGTTACAGATACGGTCCGAGTAAGGGGACTTACCCCTTCCTCACGCTCTTCACGGCGCGGTCTATTTCGCGTTTTACTTCGCGCTCTTGGATGGAGCGGCGCTTGTCGATGGTCTGCTTGCCGCGGCACAGGCCCAGTTCCACCTTGGCCCGGCCTTCCTTGAAGTAGACGCTGAGGGGGACGAGTGTCAGGCCCTTCTCGCTGACCTGCGCGTCGAGGCGGTCGATTTCACGGCGGTGCATGAGTAGGCGTCTGCTCCGCTCTGGTTCGTGGTTCCACGCCGTTCCCTGCTCGTACGGGCTGATGTGCGCTCCCACCAGGAACAGTTGGCCGTCGATGATGTCCGCATAGCTGTCCTTGAGCACCATGTGCCCGCCGCGAAGCGATTTAACTTCTGTGCCGCGCAATTCGATACCGGCCTCGAACTTCTCGAGGATGTGGTAGTCGTGATGTGCGCGCCGGTTTGAGACGACAGTCTTAATGCCCATGTGCGTTCCTCACGGAATGACCTTTTCCAGGGCGGCCAGGATCGCTGGACCCGCGTCGCGCCCCAACGACATGCTGGTCAAATACTCCGCGTGCGGAATTGCGTCGTCTTCAAAGTACTCGGTCTTCAGAATATACCCCAGCTCATCCAGTCCAAGACCCAGCACGACCTTGGGTCCGCTGTCCATGAACTCCTTCGTCTTCCACCCGTGGTACGGCGATGATTCGCCGGGGTGCGTGGCAAACTGCGCGGGACCGATGGCGAACCAAGCCACTTCCGTGGTCACCATCTCCGTGATGGGCCGGTCGACTATACCAGCCGCGCTCATCTGCTTGAATCCTTCGTTTTCCACAGGAATGTCGAACACACGGTTTGCGAAGCGAATGCGTGTGTCCTTCATTGGCTCCGCCGAGTCTAACGCTTGCAAGACATCCGCCGCGAATCGCTTGCCGTAGTCTTCGGCGAGCGCGAAGGTGCGCTCGGGCGTCACCGGTTGGATCCAGCCGCCGACGGGACCTTGCAGGAAAAGGTGTTCGCCGGGATACACATTCGCCATTTCCTTGTAGAAAGCCCCGACGTAGTCCGCGCTCACTTCGCTGACGGTACCGTCGATGCACGTGGGATGGCAGGCGAAGCTGGTCAGGGTGGCAATAGACTCGCCGGACTCATCGAGACACTGGAACACCACCAGCGAGCGGTCTACCTCACCCGGTTCGCTGTCGTTGACGACCCAGCCTTCTCCCGATTGGGATTCCGCAAAGCGAATACTTGAAGGCCGCCGGGCCGCGGCGGCACGCGCGACCTGTTCCGCGGCAGTGTCGATCAGACGCGTCATGTATGCCGGGTCGACGCCGGAAGTCGCGACATCGGGACCCCACAAGCCGATGACATCGGGGCCGCCATGGGAATGGGTCGCCTGTACGATGATACGTTCGGGCGCCAGCGCGAGGCCTTCAACTTTCTTCATCGCGGCCTCGCGGATCTTCAACACCACTGGGTAGTGCAGTCCTATGCAATCTACAACTACTAGCGCGACAGGCGTGATCCCGTCGTCGAACACGACCGCTTTCGCGTAGAGGTCGTCATGAACGCCCGTGAATCGGCGATTCTGCCGGTCGCCGGCGATGAAGGCCCCAAGCGGCGGAGTGATGATCGCGGAGGCAGCCCCGATTCGCAGGGGCGTCGCCTGGGAATGTGGTTGCATTTCGTTCTCCCGCTGTGTGGCCGCGTTCTGGCGCACCGGTGCGCAGGCCGCAAGCGCGGCCAGCACCCCGCAGCATACCCCTGCGTACAAACCGCGTATGTGTGCCCCGTGCGTCAAGGGTCCCAGCTTAGCGCCGGGGACCCCAATCCGGCCCTTGGGCCCGTACGCCGATGGAGGCCACCTTGCGGTTCTCGCCCGTGGTCACATTGGCAGTCCACAACTCGGGAGAGCCGGAGCGGGTCGAACTGAACACCACGTGCCGCGAATCGCGGGACCAACTCGGAGATTCATTCGAACCTCCGGAAGCCGTCAACTGGCGGGGGTTGCTGCCGTCAGCGTCCATCACATAGATTTCAAATCCCGCGCCACCTGTCTCGACGACGTACGCGATCGACTTGCCGTCCGGTGACCATGCCGGGTCATACGCCTTGCCGCCCTGGAATGACACGCGGTGCGGGTTCGCGCCGGTCACGTCCATCACGTGAATCTGCGGATTGCCGCCACGTTCACTAACGAAGGCGATCTGCCGTCCGTCCGGACTGAAGCACGGGGACGAGTCGACTGCGGGGTTGTTGGTCAAACGCTGCTTATTCGAGCCGTCCGCGTTGACGAGATAGATTTCCGAGTTCGCGTCTTTGCTCAACACCATGGCGAGGCGCTTGCCGTCCGGCGCCCAAGAGGGGGCGCTGTTCATGCCCACTTCCTTGGAAAGGGCGGTGGATTTGCCCGAAGCGAGGTCGTAAATGTAAAGGAACTGGTAGCGGTCCTTGTAGGAGACGTAGGCGATCTTCGATCCATCGGGAGAAAAGGCAGGGAGAATCGAGATGGATCCGTGCTTGGTCAATTGCGTCTCATTGGCGCCGTCATAGTCCGCGACATAGATTTCCTTCTTGCCCGTCGTGCCGCCGCTGTAGCAGACGCGCGACGTGGCGATGCCGGGTTCACCGTCCAGGTAGCGGACGATTTCATCCGCAAATTGGTGCGCGATCAGCCGCCACCAGGATTCCTCACTGGCGAGGCGTTTGCCCACGACCTGCTGCCCCGTTGAAACGTCCATCAGGCGGCACTCGGCGGCAAGTTTGCCCGCCTCGGACGTGACGTAAACGTGGACGAGGAACTTCGCAGGCGTGTGGCGCCATGCGTCAAAGTTGATCTGAGTGGCGTCGCTGGTGAAGCCCGCGAAACCCGCGGGGAACAGATCCCGGGTCAAGGGCCGAATGAGGCCGCTGAATTCAAGGTCATTGGAGAGCACCGCGGCCATTTCGGAGCCGAGCGCTTCCTTGCCGGGTACTGTCGCAAACGGCGGGGCCGCGATCGCGATGCGCGCATCGTTGGGGCCACCTACAATTGTGCCCGAGACTTGAGCCATGCACTGACCAACGACTAGAAACGGCAAAACGAACCTGAGGATTCTCACGATGGGTATTCCTCCCCTGCATCTACCACTTGGGTACGAACGTATAGACGACTTGCACTTCCGGTTTATTGTACGCATCCGGCAACGGCGGGAAGGGCGCCGCGGCTTTTACCGCGGCAATAGCCGATTCCCCGATCGCCGGATCATTCGCATGCTTCACGATTTCGGGTTCACCCAGGAGCCTTCCATCCCGGTTCACCCAGAACGATACCATAGCCTCGTTATTGAGCGGGTCTATTCGCACCCCCGTGGGCACTTCCCAAGCCCGCTCCACCTTGCGCTGCACCAAGCTGCCCCAAGTGCCCAGCACTGTGGGGAATCCTCGCCCCATGGTGACTCCCGGCGCCGCTATAGGCGACCCGGGCTGCTTTCCCGTGGCCGCAGTATCCGGCACGTCCGCGGGCGGCTGCTTTGGCTGCTCTTTGGGAGCTTCCTTAGGCTGCTCCTTTGGGGGGTCCTTCTTGGGGGGATCCTCCTTGCGCTTTTCCTTCGGCTTCTCCGGCTCCTTGGGCTTTTCTTTCGGCTTCTCCGGTTCTTTGGGTTTCTCTGGAGGTTTAGGCTTCGGCACCGGCTCCTTCTTTGGGGGTGGCGGCGGAGGCGGCTCCGGTTCCGGCTGGGGTTCCGGGGGCGGAGGCGCTGGCGGCTCCACAGCCGTGGGCTCCCCTTCGGCAGGTTGCCCCGCTCCCATGAGCTGGACCTCGAATACACTCGGGTAGATCACCTCGGGCTTGTAGGAAAATGACCACGACATGCCCACCATCACGAAGACGTGGAGGACTATCGACAGCACGACCGCTTTTCGCAACAGCGGCGATGGTTGGCTCAGAGCATAATATTCGTAACGATTCTGCATGTAACTAGCGTGACGTGTCAGTCTTGACTGCACGGGCGTTGGGTACCCCGCCGCTTGGCGGACGCGCACCCGGTATGGCCTTTTCCGAAAGGCGGTTTGCGGTCATCTGGAGCACATTAAGTATGGCACAATCCATTGGGCCGGATCAAAAGCACCTGCACCAAAACACTATATCTATTTCGGTGTTTTCAGGCAACCACTATGTCTAGTATACGCTTCTTCGCGACCTATACTATCCCCCTTCAAGGCACAAAGTTGCGAAGGTGCATGGAGCACAGAAAAGGCGGATTGAGTAGGGCGGGATTTGTTCCCGCCATCTTGCCTTCTCAATCCTGAATCGGAAAGAGTCTTGTCCCAGACGTGTGTAAGCGTGCTGCCCATCGGGAACTCCGGCATTCCCGGGATGTTGAGAAGCGCGGTGGCGATCCCGGGGCGGTGAAGAAGGCGGGAACAAATCCCGCCCTACACAATCCGGATCCGTCAAGAAGGCGGGAACAAATCCCGCCCTACTGAAGGCGCATTGCCTCGTTCGGTCGTGCCTTTTGAAGACTGATGGGTGTCAGGCGTGGTTTTCTTGCCCATTCTGGACATGCCGGGACTCAATCACTAGAATTGCGCCCATGCGCCGGAACCGATGCAAGAACCTCCCTCTCGCCCCCTGTGCGCCTCAAGCAAGGGCACTACTCACCAATGCGGAGATACCCTGCATGCGTGGGCTGGTTTCATGACGCGCTTGCAGGCACTCGCACCCTTGCGAGCACCTTCTCCGAAGCGTCTGCTGTCGCTGTACGTGCGGGGGTCATTGTGGTATTCACTTCTCGTCGCAGGCATGGCGCTCGTGGGCTTCGAGTCGATCTATCTGAACCCTACGCCGTTCCACGCGTTATTCGCGCCGGCGGGCGGGTCCTGGGCGGCCATCCTTACGGCATTTCTGCTTCTGGCCCTGGGGGTCTTTGTCTGTTGGCGCCATCTGAATCCTGGATACGTTGTCTCGCGGCGCAGGGCGTCGCTTCTTATAGTTCTCATCGTCGCAGGTGGTCTGGTGACGCGACGCCTAGCCGTCCATGATGCCGTGGCGTCAGTCATCCCCGAGGCAACCGTCTGGGGCACATGGTGGAGCGCCTTTCGATGGCACTTGATGCCTGTGGTCCTGACGCTCGCCGTTCTCTTTGTGGGGGCGGCCTACTGCCGCATTCTTCCTTGGAAGAACTTCGAACTGACAAGGAGACAGGTGCGCTGGTTCTTGGTGACCATGATCCTGTTCACGGCGTTCTTCTCCATCGCGGTGGCAATGGTCCGCGATGGCATGGCAGGGGTGACTGACGCCTACGAGCGGTCCAAGTATGAATACATCGGCGACATCGGAAAGACGTCGGGGATACGCACCCTTTTCGGGTCTTACAACGAGCTGCATCCATACCTCTCCATGCACAGCAAAGTCCATCCACCCGGCCCCGTTGCGATACTCTGGATTATGTCAATTATTATATTCTCCGCCAATCCAGGGCCACTATCAGTTACGACTGTGATTTTAGGGTCTACAGCCTTAATACCATTATGGTTGCTTGCACGTTGCCTGTTCTCAACACGCATCGCCATCATGTCATGTATACTATATTCGCTTATCCCATCGATTGTGCTCTTTACGGCAACTAGCGCCGACATCTTGTTCATGCCGCTGACACTGTGGACGCTGTACTTCTTCTGGAGGGCAATCCATGGCCCTTCCACGCCCTATGCGTTGTGTGCGGGTGTCATGTATGGCGTGCTTTCGCTTACGTCGTTCTCCTTGATTGGCATCGGTGTCTTCTTCGGATTTGTGGGACTGTGGAGGCTACTCGAACCGGAGCGACGCATCGCCGTGATCCGAACGGCCGCGCTGATGCTTGCCGCGTTTCTGGGCTGCCATCTGGCGGTGAGATTCTGGTCGGGATTCGATGTGGTGGAGTGCTTCCGGCTCGCCAAATCCCAGTTTGATGAGGACCAGGCGAATCTCCAAGTTGTCAGCCCCCGTTTCCCGGGCTGGGCGTTTCGGTTATTGAATCCCGTTTGCATGTTCTACTTCGCGGGGATTCCGGTCTCCATGCTGTTGGTGTGGCGGCTTTGCAGACCCGAGCCTGGCAGCAAGGGGCTGTTCATTGTGTTCGGCCTGACGTTGTTCGTCCTCAACCTTTTGTACATTGCGCGGGGCGAGGGCGAACGATCCGCGATGTACGTTCTGCCCTTTGCCGTCATCCCGGCGGCGCACCTGCTGGAGCAGTTGTGCGAGCGGACGCGGTCCTTTACGCCGCTCCTGGTGACGGCGGGATTCCTGGCGATTCAGACGTGGTTGACGGAGTCGTTGTTGTACACCTATTGGTGAGCGAAGCGGAAACAGCATGTGGCGTGACAAAAAAGTATCGGTAATCTTCCCCACGTATAACGAAAAGGACTCGATCCGCGCGGCGATTGAGGACTTCTTCAGTTCGGGGCTCGTCGACGAAATTGTCGTGGTGAACAATAACGCGGCGGAGGGGACGGACGATGAGGTCCGGCCCACACAGGCGCGGCTTGTGTATGAGACACGGCAGGGCTATGGCCACGCCATTTGGAAGGGGCTCGCGGAGGCCACAGGCGATCTGCTCATCATCGCGGAACCTGATGGCACCTTCTCCGGGCACGACATAAACAAGCTGCTGGCCTACAGTGATGATGTCCCGGTGGTGTTCGGCACGCGCACGCAGCGGGAGTTCGTGTGGGAAGGGGCCAACATGGGGTGGTTCCTGAAGTGGGGCAACTGGGCCGTGGGCAAGTTGGTGGAGTTCCTGTTCAATACGACACTGCTGACTGACGTGGGGTGTTCGATGAGGCTCTTGCACCGTGAGGCTTACGAGCGCATCGCGCCGCAGTTCTCGATTGGGGGTTCGGCCTTCGGACCTCAAATCCTGCTGCTGACGATCCTCAACGATTTGCATTTCATCGAGATACCCGTAAATTACCGCCAGCGCGTGGGCGAATCTTCTGTGACGGGGAGCAAGGTGCGGGCGTTCACGTTGGGGATGTCGATGATATTCATGATCCTGCGATACCGCCTGAAGTCGTGGTTTGGGTGGCGGCCAGGCAAGGGGTGTAATCCCTACGCATAGTTGTGAGACGCGGGGTAGGGACAGACCCCGTGTTTCGCTTCGCGAAGCCTACGCGAAAGACGGGGTCAGTCCCATTCAACTGCCTGGAAAGCCATGCTGCCTCCAGGAAGAGAAGGCGCCCGGCACGAGGCCGGGCGCTCCTTGCATCACGTCGTAATTGAGTCTAGGCGCCGGGAGCCGCGGCCGGCGCATCGGTGGCCGCTGCGGGAGCTGCGGCTGGAGTCTCGGGCGCTGCGGGAGCAGCGGCGGCCTTCTCATTGGCAACGATGTCGAGGATCAATTGGCAGATGTCGTTGATAGCGTAATCGCCGATGGTACTCTGATAGGTGATCCCGAAATCCTGGCGGTTCATGTCGAACTTGGCTTTTGCGGTGAGCGTTCCGTCTTTCACTTCGATTTCCGCGGGGAAAGTAAAGCTCTTGGTGATGCCGCGAATGGTGAAATCGCCGACGACATCATAGCCAGCGGCGCCCTTCTTCACACTGCTCAGCTTGAAGGTGGACGTGGGGTGTTCCTTGGGCTGAAAGAAGTGCTCATCGCCCTTCAGCTTGTTGGTGATCTCGACCGCATCCGAATAGGCCGAGTTCATGTCCACCGTCACGGAACCCTGGAGCGTCTCGACGCTGTCCCCCGTCATCTCGAAGGTACCTTCGAAGGTCGTCCAGCCGCCGACGCGGGTACCGATGGGCACGTGAGCGTTCCACTCGATGGCCGAGTTGTCGGGGTCGATTTCAAAGGTCCTCTTGGGGCCATCGGCTACAGGCGGGCTGGTCGGGACAACCGGCGTCACACCAGTCGGTGTCTCAGTCGTGGCCCCACCGCCGTCCTTGACTGGAGGAGTCGTCGTGTTGTCAGAACCATTGCATCCCCCAAACGTGGCCACGAAAGCCAGCAGGCAAGCCGTTACCAGAACTAACTGTGCACGTCGCATAATCCTATCTCTCCTTCCCGTGCTTTCACGGGCGCTGCTGTGAACCAATCCGCCTGGCAACGAGGCCTTGGGCCGTGCCCAGCTCCCCCTGTGGCGCCTTTACGGCTATGCTCCACACTGAGCAGGCACCGAGCCAACTGTGTCCGTCGTGCCGATCCTGGCATCCGAACCATGATCCGGGCAGACACACGCATGCTAGCACGACGGCACGAGGCAAGTCTAACGGCCCGTCATGTTCGGCGGTGGAACTCCTGTTCGTGTCATACCGGTAGACCTCACCACCAAAGACACCAAAGGCGCAAATGGGTTCGACAACCTGCGCCTTGGCGGATTTGTGGTGTTGTCCGTCTACTTTTGTGTTGCGCTTAAAAGGCATGGCGGTTGAATCGCGCGGGGCTGCATTCGTGGGGGAATTGAAGAGGCCGGCAATAATGCCAGCGCTCCCTGTACGTTCTCGCAGCAAGCGCGCTGAGAGGTGACCGCTGCAAATCTGCAGGACACTACGCGCCATGAAACTGGCCATCGGTACCCCATATGGGGTTCAGGGAGCGCAAAACCTCATATGAGGCGAGGGCATGCGGCATGCAACTTCTTTATGTCCTTGGGGATACATAACTTGAGACTTGGCTCCGAGTGGGCACAAGACCTGCTCTCTTCAGGCATGAAGCTACTCGTAGCTCGACAGTTGAATCGGGTGTCCGTTTTGGTGGCAGCTTTGGGGTCCTTTCTTTTCTGTGCGGCGGTTTTCGCACAACCGGAATTGAAGGTTCAAAGCGATCCGCAGCCAGCTCGCATCGGAGAGCCCTACCGGGTCTCGTGCGAGGTGTCGTGGACAGGAGAAGCGGGAGACTTCGTGATTCTCCCGGCGGAGGTTGCCAAGCCCGATTGGGCGAACGTGAAGCTGTCACCGGTCAAGGCGTTTGTGCGCGATGGGAACAATATCGTGCTACAGACCATCGTATTCGAGCCGACACAAGAGGGCGAGGTCGAAGTGCCCGCCATTCTCATACCGTACTTGCGCCCCGAGGACATTAACTCAACGGAGAAGCCAGAAACCCCAACGCACCTTAATGCTCCTGACGCTCCCCCCAAGCTCAGAGCAGACCCTTTCCCT
>JADLGB010000278.1 GCA_020849535.1 Candidatus Hydrogenedentota bacterium | reverse complement strand
ATGCGACAGTGCCCGATGCGAGTGAGGTGCCCATCATGTTCGATCGCTCGCCCACGCACCATATGCCCGGCGGTATCAACATCTTGTACCTCGACGGCCACGTGGAGTTCATGAAACTACCGGGCCTATTCCCCGCACAGCAGTGGTTCCTGGACGCCCTGGCGGAACTGGAGCGCTGAAGAACTCAGAATCGGACGGATCGGACCGATCCGTCGGATCCGTCCGATTGCTGCGGGAGTCATCACAACCACTGGAGTCAGCGGCGATGCGCAACAAACGGTACACCGCACAGGGTTCTTGGATTGGCAGCAGAATCCCCGCGCTTGCAGACGTGAACCAGATGCCCCCGGAGCAGCCCACAGCGCGCCGTTTTCAGGTGGCCTCTCGCACTTGCCTGATCGTCACCCTGGTGGTTATTGGCATCGTCTCTTTTGCCGCGATTGCAGTCATGCGGGCTCGCGGGGCAGCCCAACGCGCATCAAGTGCAAACAACTTGATGCAAATGGGCCATTCTTACCTGACGTGGGCGAAGGAGCACGAAGGATTCTTGCCGCCGCTGGTGTCTACGTCGAGCGCGTTCCGTGCCGAGACGGGCACCTTCGCCCCCAAAAACATGACAGATCCGTATTTCTATCTGGGTTACATCATCAACGACGAAGCAGAGGCACGGGCCTTCATCGATGCGTACAAGGCCCGCGCCGCGGAGGGGGGCGGCTTCGATGAGGACCTGAAGGTCGAACCGGGCAGAGGCAGCGGCGGCTCGGACCGAATCGTGCGGCTGCACAGCGACCCCAGGAGCGGGCTCCCAGGAGCGGGTGTGGCGGTAGTACCGGATGCAAATGAAGTGCCCGTCATGTTCGACCGCATAGTCCATATCCCCGGCGGCATCAATGTGCTATACCTCGACGGCCATGTGGAATTCATCGAGCTCGAAGGCAAGTTCCCCGCGCAGCAGTGGTTTCTGGACGCCCTGGCGAAACTGGAACGCTGAAGGCACCCCAATCGGACGGATCGGGCGAATCTGACGGATCGGTTCGCGGAATTAGCCCGTCCAATCCGTCCGATCCGTCGAATCCGTCCGATTCTTTCTTCTAGCCTGCTCACTTTTTGCTAATCTCGCGGGAATATCGTATACTCCATCCCTTTTGTATTGGGCCATTAAACACGCGCAAGGCGCGGAGAGGCACACCCCGACACATGACCCCAGCCGACAAGATTCGTAATCTGGCGATCGTCGCCCACATCGACCATGGGAAGACCACCTTGATCGATTCCATCTTCCGCGCCGCGCACACGTTTCGCGATAACGCCCGCGTGGAAGAGCGGGTCATGGATAACAATGAGTTGGAGCGCGAGCGGGGCATCACGATCCGCGCCAAGCACTGCACGGTCACATGGGGCGATTACCTGATCAACATCATCGACACGCCCGGCCACGCGGACTTCTCCGGCGAGGTGGAGCGCGTTCTCTCGATGGTCGACTCGGTCTTGCTGCTGGTAGACGCCAATGAAGGCCCCATGCCGCAGACGCGTTACGTGCTCATGCGGGCGCTGCGCCTGGGTCTCAAGCCGATCGTCATTGTGAACAAGGCCGACCGCCCCAACGCGAACCCCGCGGGCGCGCTCGACAAGACCTTCGACCTCTTTCTGGAACTCGGCGCAGACGACCATCAGGCGGATTTCCCGATCCTGTATGGTTCGGGCTTGCACGGGTGGTTCGTCCACGACCTGGCCCACGACGCGCGCCGCGGCATGGAGCCGCTTTTCGAGACCATCATCGAGCGCGTGCCGCCGCCCACCGCCGATCCGGATGCGCCCTTCCTCATGCAGGTGAGCACGCTGGCTTGGCGCGATCACATCGGCCGTGTCGGGTGCGGACGTGTGCTGCAAGGCACCCTGCGCAAAGGCGAGACCTTCCTGCGCACGAGCACCCATTGGAAGGGTTACAACAAGACCGAGGGGTGGGAAGTAGCCGGCGCCCAGGAAGAGCGCGCCGTCCATATGTGGGTAAGCCGTGGCCTGGACACGGTGGCCGTCAACGAGGTCGCCGCGGGCGACATCGTGTGGATCGCGGGTCCGAAGGAGATCACGCTCGGCGATACCTTGTCCGCGCTCGAAGTCGAAAACCCGGCCCTGCCTCCACTCGAGATCGAGGAGCCGACCGTTTCGATGCAGTTCCTCGTGAACAGCGGGCCGCTTTCGGGCCAGGAAGGACGCGCCGTGACGTTGCGCCAGATCAAGGATCGTCTGAACCGCGAGCTGCGTACGAACGTGGCCCTGCGCGTCGAAGACCTCGGCCGTGCGGACGGCGTCAAGGTCAGCGGCCGCGGCGAACTGCACCTCGCCATCCTCATCGAGGAAATGCGCCGCGAAGGCATGGAACTGTGCGCGTCGGCCCCCGAGATCATCACGCATCACGACTCCCACGGCATGTTGCTCGAACCCATGGAAGAACTCGTCATTGACGTCCCGTTGGATTACCAGGGCGTCGTCATCGAGAAAGTGTCCAAGCGCAAGGGCGAAGTCATCAACATGCACAACGCCGGCACCGGGATGATGCGGCTCGAGTTCCGAATCCCCACACGCGGCCTCATCGGGTACCGCAACGAATTTCTGACCGACACGCGCGGGCTTGGCATCATGGCATCGCGCTTCGTCGGCTATGGCCCATGGTGCGGCGAGGTCGTCTCGCGGCAGCGCGGGTCCATGGTCAGCATGGACACGGGCGACGCGACATCCTACAGCCTGGACAACCTGCAGCAACGCGGCACGCTGTTCGTGAAGCCGATGGACCCCGTTTACAACGGGATGATCATTGGCGAGAACTCACGCCCTGGCGATTTGCCCTGTAACCCCACGAAGACCAAGGCCCTCACAAATCACCGCGCCGTCGGCAAAGACCACGCGACCGCGCTCGATGTTCCGCGCACGCTGACGCTGGACACGGCCTTGGAGTGGATTGCCCCCGACGAACTCGTTGAGGTGACGCCCAAGTCGATTCGAGTTCGCAAATCCATCCTCAATGCCGAGGATCGCAAGCGCGTCGAGAAGCGCACATCCGCGCTGGCGGGATAATGCTGATCCAGGCACTTATGGAGTGCGGCCACGCCGCGGCGTGGCTGCTTTCATAGAGCAGGCTTGCCTGCGGTCTCCAGGAAGTGGCACTGTATGCTCCCTTGCTTCGCAGATGTGTCCAAGGAGCGTGAGCGATGAGACGGCTGTTCTTCTCCCAATTACTCTTTCTCCCATTTCTTGCCCTCGCAGTCGCCCAGACCAGCCCCTCCGACTCCGCCATCCATGCGGAGCACTTACAGCCCGCGGGCGAACGATATGAGGTAGAAGTCCCTGACACGCTCGATCTTGCGGAGCGCGCGCGCCTCGCGGTCCACGGCCTGACTTCGTTCTTGAATGCCGGCGCCGGGTACGCGCCCTATGGCCACACCTATTTCAACGCCAATCCGCCTTACCTCTCCGACATGGCCGGCGGGCCCCCCAACTGGGGCAAGATTGCGGACAGCCTTCTTCTCGCTCGCGTCATGTGCGGCAGCGAAGAGAATCTCGATGTCGATGCGAAGACCCTGCGCGGCATGCTGGCTTCCCCGTGGATGAACATGAATCCGGTCGCGCCGACGCCCCTGTCGGTCGCGATGCAGGCGCTCATGAATCTCAACCAGCTCGCACCGAATTCCAACTTGCGCGACATCATCGCGGGGATACAGGCGAAGCACATCGAGGTGGCCAAGCAGGAGGGCGGCAAGGCGTGGTACAACGACTCGCCTCCCGACACCAACGCGACCGCCCTGGGTGTGAACGGATACTGGCTGAGGGTATTCATCCAGGGCCGCGCGATGCGCGTGCTGACCCGCTGGAGCGCGCTGAACAATGACACCGAAGGGCTTGCCTTCACAGGCCGTCTGGCTGAATACCTCGTGGACCCGCTGTTCTGGCAGGGGGAAGTGGAGCCGAAAGTAGTCGCAGGCGCTGACCACGCCCACTTCAACGGCCATCACCATTCCTACACCCAGGCTCTCCTCGGGCTGCTCGCGTATGCCAATGCAGTGAATGATGCGCGCCTGCGCGAATTCGTGCGGGCGGGTTATGAATACATGCGTTGCCTCGGCATCGCGCGAATCGGCCTCTTCGGCGAAGGCTGCACCACGGGCGACATGGTGCAACTCGCAACGCAGCTCAGCCTCTGCGGCGCGGGCGACTACTGGGACGACGTGGACCAATACGTGCGCAACCACCTCGCCGAGCTTCAGATTACGGATGCCGCCCGCCTGCGCGCCGCAGTCGAGCAGATGCCCCGTGACACGCGCGGCAAGAACGACACCACACAAGGCCCCTTCGACACGCAGAATGAAAGCCGTGACAATGTCGTGGAACGCAACGTGGGGGTCTTCTTCTCCGACTCCACGCATCCGACGCTCATTCCCGAGCATTGCCTGCTTTACACGATCTGCTGCACGGGCAATTGCACTCCTGCCATGTACCTGGCCTGGAAGTCCATCGTCTCTTGCGAAAACGGCCATGCGCAGGTGAACCTGTTGCTGAACCGGGCCTCCGCCTGGCTCGATGTGGACAGTTATCTCCCGTTTGAAGGCAAGGTCGTGGTCCGCAACAAAACGGCTCAATCGCTTTCCGTCCGCATGCCGGGTTGGGTGCATACGCCATCGGTGAAAGCGGATATCAACGGCGCGGCCGCGTCCACACATTGGCTGGGCCGTTACCTTGTGTTCCCCGCGATTCAAGCGGGCGACACCATCACGATCTCCTTCCCTGTTGCCGGGAGCGAGGAACGGTACACGCTGAAATGGCGGCAGAGCGAGTTTTGGAAGGAGAGCACCAACCCCGGTCCCGCGTGGGAGGCGGACCCTGAGCCGCTCGTGTTGACGTGCCGCTTCCGCGGCAACACGTTGGTGGAGATTTCGCCGCGCGCGGCGGGTCCGGGACTTCCCCTGTATCAACGCGAAGAGATGACAGCGACTGCCGCGCCCATGAAGAAAGTCACGCGGTACATCGCCCCGCTGTTGCCGGATTGGTAGGTGCGCGAAGCGCGCCACGCTTTTCCCTCTATCCCAGCATCGGCGTACCGTCCGACGGTGTTCAATTACACGCAATGGTAGAATTCTGTAATTCCCCCTTTGAGGAAACGTCGAAGTATTTTTACGCTGTTGTGCATCTTGTGCCTGCGCGCTGTTTGAAGGCCCAAATCGCGTCGATGGCGCGCGAGAGGAGGCTTTGGAACCGTGTGTGGGCAT
>JADLGB010000277.1 GCA_020849535.1 Candidatus Hydrogenedentota bacterium | reverse complement strand
GGCTCCGAGTCCGCCCGGCGTGGAAGCCGGGCGCTACCAGGAGCGCCGGCATCCCTGCCGGCTCTTCACACCGCCAGCCAGAACTCCGGCGCTCACGGAACGTTTTTTGAGTTGAGCCAGGTCGCTCTCGACGACAACGCCTGCCTTCCACGGCGGGCGTCTTTCGGCTCCGAGTCCGCCCGGCGTGGAAGCCGGGCGCTACCAGGAGCGCCGGCATCCCTGCCGGCTCTTCACACCGCCAGCCAGAACTCCGGCGCTCACGGAACGGTTTTTGAGTTGAGCCAGGTCGCTCTCGACGACAACGCTTGCCTTCCACCGCGGGCGTCTTTCGGCTCCGAGTCCGCCCGGCGTGGAAGCCGGGCGCTACAAACACGCGGGTTCCTCGGATTGGGTCGACGCGTGCGGTGGAAGATGCAGCGCTGTAGGTTTAGCCAGGGGTGCTTGCGCTACCCACGCGCACCTGATACTATTAAGAATGCATTATCATTAGATGGCCGAGTGCCTCCCCTCTTTTCGGGATTGGCCCATGGAATTGACTTAATCCCGGGGGAAGCAATAG
Source organism: Candidatus Hydrogenedentota bacterium (assembly GCA_020849535.1). GTDB lineage: Bacteria > Hydrogenedentota > Hydrogenedentia > Hydrogenedentales > SLHB01 > JAHDWY01. Next base: position 7,688 of record JADLGB010000277.1, on the reverse strand, counting down.
GCTGTCGAGTCCCGGGCGCTATGCCCGCACATGGAGTAGCAGTATGGTCAAAATCAAGGATTGCCGCCGCCGCCTTGGCCCGGGCGTCGATTTCTACTGCGAGTCGTTCGACGCGCCCGCCGGTGTCCAGATGGCGCTATGGGGTCCCAGCGGCTGCGGCAAGAGCACGATGCTGAACCTCATCAGCGGCTTGCTGCGCGCCGACTCGGGGGTCATCGAAGTGGATGGCGTCGAAACGCAGAAGCTGCGCAACGGCCAGTTGGATCGTTTTCGCGGGGAGCGATTCGGCTTCGTGTTTCAGACATTCAACCTCCTGGGGCCGTTCACCGCGATTCAGAACGTGATGCTGGGCATGCGTTTCAGCGACACGCGGCCCCATCATGAATGGCGGCCTCGCGCGAAAGAACTCCTGGAGCGGGTGGGTCTGGGCAACCGCATGCACAGCAAGCCCGCGACATTGAGCGTGGGCGAACGGCAGCGGGTGGCGATCGCCCGCGCCTTGGCGAACAACCAGAAGATCGTCGTGGCCGACGAGCCCACCGGCAGCCTCGACCCCAAGACGGCGCACTCGGTCATGGACCTCCTCCTCGAATTGTGCGGGGAAGAGAAAATGACCCTGCTGCTGGTGACGCACGACGCGGGAATCGCGTCGCGTCTGTCCGAGCGTTTTGACTGCACCGGCCTCGCCAGGGAGGTGCAGTCATGACCCTCTGGCACATTGCCTGGAATTATCTATGGAACCGCAAACTCACGACGGGCCTCACGATTCTCTCGGTGGCGCTGGGCGTGGGACTCATCACGGCCGTGCTCATCCTGCGCGACGAAACGGAGCGCCGCTTCGTTGAGGAAGGCCAGGCGTTCGACGTAGCCGTGGGCGCGGAGGGAAGCACCCAACAACTGGTCCTGAGCACGGTTTACTTCATTGGACAGCCGGCGGGGAACATCCCCTACGAGATCTACGAACAGCTTCAAAAAGATGAAGATGTGGAAAGGGCCTTCCCGATCGGGCTGGGCGACTCCTTTCGGGGATTTCGTCTGGTGGGCACTTCCGCCGACATGTTGAAGTACGACTGGGTCAATCGAATTACGGGAGAACCGCGCAACACCTTCAGACTCAGGGAAGATGGAAAAAGCCGGCACTTCGAGAAGCCTTTTGAAGCCGTGCTGGGCAGCGCGGTCGCGCAGCAGTCAGGGCTTCAGGTGGGTGACACTTTTGTCAGCACGCATGGCCTCATGCACATTGAGGGCGCGGAGGCGCACGAGGACATGCCGTACACGGTCGTGGGAATCCTAAGGCCTTCGGGCACACCTAACGACCGTGCTATCTTCTGTGATCTGGCCTCCATCTGGCACGTGCATGAGCACGAGTACGGAACAGCCAGTCTGACGGGGGCAGACACCGGTACAGAGGCGGATGTCGATGAGCACGCGGCGGAGGAAGGCGAAGATCACGCGGAGGAACACCATGAGCACCACGACCGGGAGGTCACGTCCGTGCTTCTGGTGCTCAAGAGCCCCGGACTCCGTTTCCAGTTCATGCCCCGGATCGCCGAAAGGTATCCCGACGTGATCGCGGCCATCCCGGTGGATGAAATCCAGAAGCTGTACCGGGAGCTGCTTGGGACTGCGCGCCAAGTGCTGCTGGCCATCGGGTATCTGGTGGTCGTGATCTCATCCATTTCGATTCTGATCGGCTTGTACTTGTCTATCATCCAGCGCAAGCGCGACCTGGCCATCATGCGAGCCTTGGGTGCGGCCGCGGGCGAGATCTTCGGGGCGGTGTTGATCGAGGCCTTTTGGGTGACCTTGCTCGGGATAGGCGCGGGCTGGTTTGTCGGAACGGGGCTCACGTATGGTCTGGGCGCGTATCTGTCCGAACGCTACGGTTTCGCGATCACCGCGTTCCGGCCAAGCCCGGACATGGTTTCCGCGTATTCGGCCGTGCTGCTGATGGGCATGGTTGCGGGTATCGTTCCCGCGTGGCAGGCCTACCGCACCGATATCGCTCGGGATCTGTCTGACGTGTAGGGAGTACCGGCCATGAGCCGAATTGCGCGTTCATTCCCCGAATTGTGCTATAGTATTTCCCGCTTCTGAAATTCGGAGGATTCATACCGTGAGAAGACGAGTAGTCCGAGACTTGGGGACCATCATCGGTGTCGTGGTCATTCTGGCCGCGGTGGTCGGCATCAATTTCTTCATGCGCCTTGAGGGACTCCAGGCCAAGTTCGAGAAAATCCGGCGTCAATACGAGGTACAGGCAGCGCAGGCCGGCACCGAGGTGCTGGATTGGGAGTTGCTCCGCGACACCAAGGGTACCATCCGCAGTGGCGCGACATTTCCCGAGGAACTGCGGTCCAAAGCGGGTCAGATCGTCAACCTGATGGGGTTCACCACGCCCATCGACCAGTTCCGGGCCGCAACGCATTTCATGCTGCTGCCGCTGCCGATTGAGTGCTACTTCTGCCAAGCGCCTCCCATGCGCGACGTAATGCTGGTTCACTTGACGGAGGGTGAAGCCACGGACATGTACGAAGAGCCGATCATGCTCACGGGAAAACTGGTGTTGAACGAAGGAAAGGGGCAGCAGTTCTTTTACACGCTTGAGGATGCCACCGTGAGCACCAAGGGTGCCACGACGAAGAGCTACGCCAAGCAACACCGCCAAGAGGGTCAGTCTTTGGGTAAAGGGCTCGACCCCGGCCACGCGGGCGCCGTGCAGGAGATGCCGAAGGAGCAGTTGTTGCCGCCGGCGGAAGCGCCGCAGGCTCCCACTCAGGCTCCCGCCCCGGCTCCCTGACCGTGGCACACATGAGGTAATCTGGGGCCTCCATCGCGAGATGGGGGCCTTTCCCATTTCAAGCAGCGCGTTGGAGATTCCAAGATCGATGCCGCACATTCACCGTTTCTTCGCAAGGCCTGACGAACCGGCGAAGGACACCATCACCCTTCGCGACGAGGAGGCCCACCACGCCTTGCACGTCACGCGCGTGAGACACGGCGATACCGTTGTTGCATTCGATGGCCGTGGCCAGAGCTGGCAAGGCGAGGTGGTCTCCACAACTCGGCATGAGGTGGAGGTACGCGTTCGAGAGGCGCTGACCGCGCCCCCGCCCACGACTCACGTGACCTTGCTTCAGGCGTGGCTGCATCGGGAAAAATCGGTGGAGGAACTGATTCGACGCGGCACGGAACTGGGTGTGAGCCGGTTTGTGTTCTTTCCATCGGCGCATTCGGAACGAAAGCCGCAGATCAGCGCGAAATGGGCGCGCTGGGCCGTCGAATCGTGCAAACAGTGCGGGCGCTTGTGGCTGCCCGAACTCTGGGTGGTTGCGGATCTCGGCGCGGCACTGAAAGAGGCGCAAGGACCCACCCTTGTCGCTACCCGCGACGCATCCCCTCGCCCGCTACGCACCGCGCTCACTGGCGCTGCCGCGACGTTGCTGGTGGGACCCGAAGGAGACTTCGAGGCTGCTGAGATTCGGCAGGTCCTCGAGGCGGGCGCGATTCCCCTTTCGTTGGGAGACGCCGTGTACCGGTCCGAGGTCGCCGCGGCGCTGGCCATCAGCCTCATTCAATATGAACTGGGACAACTCGGGCTGTTGCCCGAGTAAGGCGAAGTCGTCCGGCGTGGAAGCCGTGCGCCCTACCGGACAGTTAGGCGGGACGTGTCAGCGGAGCAGCCTGCCCTGTGGGCGCAGGTGGCTTTGTGCGAGCACCAGCATGAAGCCCCCCGCCACAACAAGGACCCCGCCCACGCTCTGCAGGAAGGTCAAGCGCTCCGACAGAAAAACCGTCGCGCCGAGCAGCGTCACGAAAGGCGTGGACATCTGCAACCCCGTGGACACAATCGCGCCGAGTCCCTGGATGGCCCGATAGAACAGCACGTGCGCGAACGCGATTCCGGTGATGGCGGAAAGCACCAGGACGGGCCACAAGGAAACCGGGAACGAGCGCACCGCACCATAGTCACCAACCGCAAACATAAGGACCAGGAGAGATCCTGCCGTGTACAGGCTGATGACGCCGAAACTCAGGCGCGCCGGGTACCCCGCCATGAATTGACGTACGCACACGGCATAGGCGCCCGAGAGTACGGTCGAAGCGAGCAGGATCGCCATCCCCACGGCGGAACGCGCGCCGCCCGCGTGCAGATTTTGAACAAACATCGCGACCACGCCCGCGATGCACACGGCCGTCCCCGCGAGGAACCAGGGGTCCTTCACGACAGGCCGCTCTTCGCGGATGAACAGCACGCCGAACAGGATCGTGAAGAAGAAGTTCATTTTGTATACGAAGCCGATGGTGTTGGCTTCCAGATAGTACGGTGCCGCGGCCCAGGCAATCTGCCCCAAGGTGTTGACCAGCGCGGGAACGAGCGCGCTCTTCCACACGCCGTGACGCGGGCGGACGCGGCTGTGTGATTGCGCATCCCGGAGGAACACCACGACGAACGGGAGCCAGAATAGCGCACCCACCGTGTAGCGAAGACCGTTGACGGTCCAGCTATCGAGGTCGTGAATGAAGGCGCGAAGAAAGACGGGCGTCGACCCGAAACACAGGATGGAACCGAGCGCGGCCAAGAGCGCCCCCGTGTCGCGCGTGCGGGCCCTCATTTGACCCTTTGCGGACACGGCTGTGCCGCACGGTGATATGGGTGACGCGATACGTGTGTCATACTGCGGGTCCCGCGCGCTATTTCAGAAACGCCCAGAAGTTCTCCCCCAGCAGCCCGGAAACATCGCGCTGAATCTCGTCTTCCGCAACGGTCCAGCCCGCCAGCGCCAGGTCCGCATATTTGTCGGCGAGTACCTTCGCGAGAATGGTCCGGGAATGGTCCCACTTGTAGATGACCTGCTCGAGCACGCGCGCGTCGGAGTGCTGCGGGACCACGCTCGTGCCCAGTAGCTCAAGACGCATCCGGGTCATCTCTTCGATGAGACTCGGATTGTTCAGGAACCACCAGCATCCGAACAAGAACAGGTTCGGGAACTTGCGGGCGGTCACCGTCAGCTCGTGCTGATTCTCGCGGGCCAGCATGGTGACCATGAACTTGTTGTTCGGAAACGCGGCGCACAAGCGTTCAACCGAGCCGACATCCGACAGGCCCACGCCGTCACCTGCCAGCCGCAGCGCCGGATTCACGCTACGTTTCACGCCAATCATCATGGCGAAGGGAATTCCCGCCTCCGCCGCCACAGGCGCGACGCAATCCACGATGAGCTTCGCGCGCATGCTGTCCGCTGGATACCGGAACTCCGGGGGCAGCGAGACAGCCATATAGAGGGCCTTCATGCGCCGAATGGTATCCAGCAGGAAACGCCGCACCTCGGCAATCGATTTGGCTCCGAGCAAAGGCTCGACCTCGTAGCCCCACCCTTGCAGCCGGGGATAGATTCCTTTCCAGTCATTCAGCAAGGGATCGATTCGCAGGGCGGCGTGAAAACGCGGATCGCCCGCATAGCCTCCCTCCCACACCGGACGCTCGATTGCGTCGAAAGGATCGTTCGTCATGACGACGCTGGAAAGGTTGGCTACCTGCATCACCCGATCGATATGAGCGGAGGGTTCCACGTCGTTGAAGTGGGCGCGATATGCCTCCGCGTCGCGCGAGGACAGATCGAGGCCCAAAGCATTCAAGACAGTAACAACCCCGCGGCACGCTTCGCTATACGGGCTGCGCTTGAGAAACAGCTCCTTCCAGATCAGATTTGCCTGTTCGCGTTTCGAGAGCGCCCAGTAGGCGGCGGCGTCCATGCGCGTCGCGCGCAACACTTCCGCGATCAGATAGTGGTAGGTGAGCAACTCGTCGAAGCCGTACAAGAGCAGCTCGCCAAACGGCGGCGCGTAGAGATGGGTGTGGAGGTCCGTCACGGGAGTCTCGCGGACGATCCGCGTCACGGCGGCCCGCAGACCGGCGAGATCCTCCCGCGTGTACTGCTTGTGTGCTGAAGATGCGTCGCTCATGATCGGCCGGTCCTTCCGGGGTGCGCAGGACGCCACCGGTCCCTGCGGTATGTGGAACGGGGGAGCCGGCGCCCACGGGCCAGCTCCCCCGGAGTACACGGTGTGAAACTAGCGAAGCTTGTTTCGTACATCTCCGGCGACGCGCGTCGGAATGCCGAGGTGCTGGCAGGTGCTCACCAGTTCCTGCAAGATATCGCCGTACCCGATGGTGATGTGGTTCGACATGTGGCTGGCCATCAACTGGTCCCGATCGTATCCGGGGATGTGCACGTTCGCGATGGGCCACACCTCGCAGGTCTTCTTCAAGCGGTCCTGCACTTCCGCCTCGGGCAGCTCGAGGACTTCGCCCGTTCCGCAGTCCATGCCCAACTGCCCGAACTGCTCGTAGAAACGGGCCCACGTGATCACGCCGGGCTTCGACACACCGGAGCAGGTGCCACCGCCTTTGGGGAAATACATCGGGGCCTGGCGATACACCTTCGTGTGCTTCCATCCCCCGAAGTGCGCCGGAGGCGCCGCACCGGAAATGAGGAACACCCACACGAACTTGTCCCGCCATTGGCGGCCCCAACGCACGTCGTGCAGCGTGGTCTCGGGCGCCATCTTCTTGCGCTGGTAGATTTCGTTCATGAGCATCTGCGGCACACCCGAACCGATATCGCCTTCGTTGAAGTGCGGCAGCGGCTTGCCCTTGCCCACGACCTTCTTGGTTTCCAGGCTGACGATGTCCGGGCGATCCGAATTGTTGAGCATCCCTTCCACGAGGTCCGAGGCGGGCACGCAACGCATCAAGCCGAGCTGATACGGAATGCCGATGGCCGACAGGCCGTAGCGCTCGTAGATGCGACCCGCCGCGATGTACATCTTCATCTGGCTCATGACCTGGCCGTGCACCAACTGGGAGAAGGTGTCATGGCCCCAGTCAAACCAGGCGCCCTTCTTCACCAGCCAGTTGAGCGTGTTCTGGGCCTCGACTTCGGTCACGAGGTCCATCTCCGCAAGGAGGTCAGATTGGTTCAAGTACTCGATCGGCATGCCCGCGGCGCCGAGCTTGCCCGGATCGATGACGGCGTTCAGCATGCCCATGCACCCCGGATCGAACTGACCCATGATGCGGCGTTCGGTCTTGATGTCTTTCGCGAGTCTCTCACCGAAGGAGGCCGCACTCGCGGACAGCTTCAGCTTGGCCGCGTCGGTGACGTGGGACATGTCGTGCTTGACCTCGCCGCCGCCGACCCACGTCTTCAGGTTCTTCATGAAAGCGTCGTCCTTGGCGAAGGTCTCGCTCCAAAGCCGCGCGTGCTTCACACCAAGACGGTCCAACGTGCCGGCCAGGTTGAGCAGCGCCACGAGGCCGGGCCACGTGCCGTCGAAATTGCCGAGCAGCAGGATCGGCCCCTTGTGCGTCTGGAGCGCGCCCGAAACGTGGTGCGAGTAGGCCCAGCAGCTCAGGACGACCACCACCGGCGCATTGGGATCGATCTTCGAGAAGATCTCCGTGCCCACGCATTGCCGGTTGACGAAACCATGTTTCTTCTTCGCGTCGTACTTGGGGAAGACGTCGGTCTTGACGCCCAGCTTGGTAAACGCTGCCTTCACGGCCTTCAAGGTTTCTTCCTGCTTGGGCCAGCACACTTCATTGGCCGAATCGCGGAAGTCGCCGCTGGATATGAGATAGACCTTCTTCTCTTTCGCCATTGTTCCCCGCCTCTCATGGTTAT
>JADLGB010000276.1 GCA_020849535.1 Candidatus Hydrogenedentota bacterium | reverse complement strand
GCGGCACCGCGCGGCAATCGGGATTACCGAAGATACCGACGCACTGGCGCTGGTGGTGAGCGAGGAGACCGGGCGCGTGTCGGTGGTCGCTTTTGGCGCTCTTGAGAGCGGGTTGACGACCGAGCAGGTGCGCTCGCGGCTGGACCGTCATTTCGGCTGGAGCGGCAAGCGGACCGAACCGGAGCGGTCGCCCGACGGGATGGGGGACCACGCCGAGGAGGCGGACCACGGATGAAGGACCTCGTGGTGAAGCACTGGCGCTGGAAGCTGATTTCCCTGGCACTGGCCGTGATGCTGTGGTTGTCAACGGCTGGCGAACCGGAGAGCGGCACATCGCTCTCCGTGCCTGTGTTCTACCAGAACTCACCGCGCGAGTGGGAAATCAGTTCCTCCGTGATCGACCGCGTTCGGCTGGAGGTGCACGGTCCGGCCAGCAAATTGTCGCAGCATGCGATGGCTGACGCTGCCGTGATGGTGGACCTCAGTGTGGTCAAGCGCCCAGGCGAAATCACCATCCCGCTGGATGGGGCCGCGATCTCACTGCCCTCCGGCGTGCATGTCGACCGGGTGATGCCTCCCCAAGTCCGGCTGCGCTTTGAGAAGCGGCTGGTGAAAGAGATTCCGGTGCAGGCGCGCGTCTCCTCGCAGCCGCCGGCAGGTTATGAAGTGGTATCGATTCGCGTGACGCCCGCGTCGGTGCAGGTGGAGGGCCCCGAAAGTAGCGTTGAGGCGATGACCGCGGCCGAAACCGATGACCTTGACCTGAGCGGAGTGACAGGGAAAGAGTCGATATCGTCGCACGCCTCGCTGGACGACCCGATGGTGCGGTTTGTGAGGGGCTCCCGGGTGACGGTGGAGGTAGAGGTGAGGAAAGCGGGCGTTGGTCAATGAATCGGAGGAATGATGGCCAGGCAATTGTTTGGGACGGACGGAATCCGCGGGGTGGCGGGCGAATACCCGCTGGACCGGAAGACGGTGTACGCGGTGGGGCGGGCCTTGGGGCGCTGGGCGAGCCGGCATGCGGTGGAGGGTGGCGAGGCTGAGGTCCTCATTGGGATTGACACCCGAGAAAGCGGTCCCTGGATTGCGCGGCTGCTGGCGGCCGCGCTGGCTGAAACGCAGGTGTCGACGCACTATGCCGGATTGATCACGACGCCCGGCGTCGCGTATCTGACGAAAACGGGACCGTTTGCCGCCGGCATTATGGTTTCCGCCTCTCACAATCCGTATCAAGACAACGGCATCAAGGTGTTCGGCCACACCGGCTATAAACTGCCCGATGAAGAAGAACATGCCATCGAAGAGATGATCTTCGCTCTCCTTGCGGAGGGCGCTACGGAGTCAGAACAGGAATTGGCGGTCGAAGGCGTGCTTGACGAAACCTACCTGGAGCATCTTGCCTCGACGCTGCCGCAGGGAGCGCGGCTTGGCGGGCGGGCGCTTCGCATCGTGCTCGATTGTGGTCACGGCGCCGCGAGCCAATTGGCCCCAGCCCTGTTTCGCCGGCTGGGGGCCGAGGTGGATGCGCGCAATGTAGCGCCGAATGGCCGCAACATCAATCTCGATTGCGGAGCGCTGCACGTGGACAGCCTGGCGCGAATCGTGAAGGAGACCGGCGCTGATCTGGGGTTTGCCTTCGACGGCGACGCCGACCGGTGCATTGCAGTTGCCGCCTCGGGCCGAGTGGTCGATGGGGATATGATGCTGATGGTTTGCGGCCGACGAATGAAAGCGGCTGGCCGACTGGCGGCCGGCGATGGAACGCCGACGGTGGTTGCCACGGTGATGTCGAACCTGGGCCTTGAGAAGCTGTGCGCGCGCGAGGGCATCCGGCTGGTACGGACGCCCGTCGGCGACAAGTATGTGCTGGAGGAAATGATGCGGAGAGGCGCGCACGTGGGCGGGGAGCAAAGCGGCCACGTGATCTTCCACGACCATGCCACAACGGGCGATGGCATGCTCACGGCGATACGAATCGTTGAGGCCGTGGTGGCATCCGGTCAGTCGCTGGACGAATTGACGGCGGATTTCATCAGCTTTCCCCAGACGCTGAAGAAGGTGAAGGTCCGTTCGAAACCTTCCCTGGAAGAGATTCCGTCCATCGCAAGTGAAATCGAGAAGGCGGAGCGCGAGCTTGGCGAAGAAGGGCGGGTGGTGGTGCGCTACTCGGGCACCGAGCCTGTGGCGCGAGTGATGATTGAAGGCCCCTCGCAGGGCGTTATTGAAGCGCACGCCGATCGCATCCTCCACGCGATTCGCGTTGAGTTGGGATAAGCTGTGCGCGTGTTGCTTCCACTGGTGGTTGCGTTCGCGCTGGCGCTGGCCGCGCACGCGCAGGATTACCGCGACGTGGCTTATGGGCCGCATCCCCGCAATGTGCTGGACTTCGATCGCGCTCCCTCGAATGGACCGTCGCCGGTTGTGGTGTTCCTTCACGGCGGCGGATTTGTGAATGGGAGCAAGGCGCAACTGAGCGCAGCCATGCGAGACCGGCTGCTCCAGGGCGGCATCTCCGTCGCGGCGATCAACTACCGCTATGCGACGCAGGCCTCGTTTCCGGCGCCGATGATGGACGGAGTACGGGCGATCCAGTTTCTGCGCTGGAAGGCGAAGGACTGGAACATCGACAAGGACCGCATCGGGGCGATGGGCGGATCAGCGGGGGCGTGCATGTCGCTGTGGATCGGCTATCACGACGAT
>JADLGB010000275.1 GCA_020849535.1 Candidatus Hydrogenedentota bacterium | reverse complement strand
CGGGTCAAGACCGGCTTCTCGACGGCGAAATCGCGGACCTTGTGCGACATGCCCATGATTTGCCGGTCGCGCACGCCCATGCGGAACGCGGGCACGAGGCCGCCTTCTTTCATGCGCTCGGGTTGCAGGCCGGTCCACATCCAGCTTTGGTAGTCCCACTCGTGATGGTCGTAGGACAACTGCTGGAAGTTGTAGAAGTTCTTGCGATGGCGCTCTTCCGCCATGCACAGCGGCAGGTACCGCACGTTGACCTCGATGCCCGCTTCTTCGAGCATGTCCATGGCCTTCGTGAGGACCGGCTTGATTTCGCTGTATTTCGCCACGTTGTCGTGCGTGCGGATGCCGGTCTCTTGGTCTTCAAAGGGATTGAACGCGAGGTAGTTCACGGCGTTTGCGCCGTAGTCGATCGCTTTTTGCGCGATCTCCGGCAGTATCGGAATCACCGGTTTTGACATCGTGCAGTTGAAGCGGAACGGAATCCCCAGTTCCTTCATGCGCTCGATGGACGTGATGATCTTCTCGTAGGCGCCTTTCTTGCACACGACCTGATCGTGAATCTCGCCGATCCCGTGCAGGCTGCACAGGAAATCGCGCACGCCCGCGTCGCGGAATTTCTCGAGGTTGCCGGGTTTGGCGAGGTGCAGGCCGTTGGTGATCAGCGTCGGGATCAGGCCGATCTCGCGGCAGTGGGTGATCAACGGCAGGATATGCGGGTAGATGGTCGGCTCGCCACCCTGGATGTCGATGGCCGTGCATCCGTAAAACTCCCGGAGGATCGTGCACATCTGCTTGGCCTTCTCGAAATCCATGAAGGGGTGTTCGGGGTGGTGCGCGTCGTCGATGCGGTTCAGGAAATAGCAGAAGTAGCACCGCAGGTTGCAGGTCTGCCCGAGCCACATCACCGCGCGCTTGGTCAGCACCCGCTTGGTCGTCTTCTTGAGAGTGCGGCCATCCCCGCCCCGCGGCAGGCACTTGGCCACCTCCACCTTTGCGGAGACTTCAGCGAATTCTGTCGACATCAAGACTTCTCCCCTTCATGCTCACGTGATTGTGTGCTCACTATACCGCACTTCCACCCGATTCGTGTCCGCCCTGGCCACGCAAAGGCAACCCCATATTCCCGAACACGAAAACGGAATCGCTTGTTCCTGGGCTCAGGCTTAAAGGACGGTGATCCGTCCCTGGAACAGCAGATGGCGGCCCGCGTCGAAGCGGATTCCGCCCGCTTCGGGCGTGCGCAGTGCCTGCAAGACCCGCGCCGACTGACGGTATCCCGTGTTCAGCGCGGTCATTCGGAAGGCCGGTGCTTCCGGGCTAACCTCAAGCATAACAGATGGTAAGGTCCCGGACAAAGCCTTGGCCCATCGGCCGGGCGCGTATTCACGGTTCAGGTGGAGCCAGTCGTCGTCGGTTTCCCGAATCACCGGAAACGGCCCGTTCTCGAGCGCGGTCTCCCATCGGTCATAGGCCGTCTTGAGTCCAACGGATACCTGGTACTCTTGAATCTGCACCGGTTCGTGCGCGTCCAGCCAGCAGCAGAGTTCGATTCCGCCTTCCACTGGGCGCAGTTCCCACGCTTGGCTGTACGGGAAGCGGCGGGATCGGCCTTGGACTGTGATGCCCCCCTCGCCGGGCATGGGCCTTTCCCAGTGCATGGACTGGCTGTCGTTCCAGAAGTTGTTCATCAGCAATGAGTTGTATATATGAACCGCCTCGGTCAGTTCCTGCCCGCGCCAATCCAGCCGGACCATGCCCCCGTCCCACTGAGCGTTCAGGCCGCCGGAGGTCAAAGTGCGTTCCCTTCGATAGCGACTGACCACTTCCGCGATCCCGCCGGGGGTCGCCTCAAGGTCTAACTCAAGTGATACCAAGGGGTAGCTGCCCGGCGACAGATTCGCCTCCTCCGAAGGAAATTCCACCTCCGCTTGCAACGCGCGACATCCCATCACGTAGTCCGTATTTACCCATTGCAGCCGGCGATTCTCGGTTTCGCCCGCGAGGTGCACCATGAGTGCGGGCAGCGAGTTGCCCTCGTCGGGGTAGGCCGCCACATCGTGGACCCTGCCATTTGCCGGGTGCATGGCCAGAAATCCCGTCTGCCCATGTGGTATCGGCGGAAACCCGCCGGACTCGTCACCATAAACCCAATGCATATAAGCTGTTGGAAAGAATAGGTTGACATCGGCCACGCGCAGGTGCATCGGCCGCTCGACTTCGAGGCTGACGTCCCAGTGGATGCGTCGTCCCTCGATGTTCAGGCGCCAGCACTGCACTGCGGGCAGCTTGGGCATGCGGCCGCGCGCCACGCATCCGGTTTCGCTCCGTTCGGCGACGTCCCAATCGGCATTGGCAGAGGAGTGGACCTCGCCCATGCTGGTGAGGTGGACCTGAAACCCCGGAGGCGCGCTCGCCTCGCGTTGACCGTTGAACACCGAAAGGCGGCCATGGCTGACGATGGCCTCGACGGGACCTTCCGCAAAGCGGTGGATCCCTTTCTTGCGGCCTACCAGGCGCAGGTAGTAGTCGATGGTTGCCTGGGCCGAGTCGCGCACGACCATGGTCCCGCCGCTCAACAGGATCACGCGTTCGCACAGTGTGTTCACGATGCTCAAGTCGTGCGAGACGAAGACGATGGTCTTGCCTTCCTCGCGGAGCTGGCCGATGCGCTCCCGGCACTTCCTTTGAAAGTCTTCGTCGCCAACGGAGAGCACTTCGTCGACCAGAAAGATGTCAGGGTTGGCGTGCACCGCGACGGCAAACCCGAGGCGGACGAACATCCCACTCGAATACGTTTCGACCGGGTTGTCGATGAACTCTTCGATGCCCGAGAACTCGACGATCCGGTCGAACACCCGGTCCACGTCGGCGGGCGTCATGCCGAGGATGCGGCCATTGAGGTAGATGTTCTCGCGCCCGGTCAGGAGGGGGTGGAAGCCCGCGCCGAGTTCCAGCAGCGATGCAACCTTGCCATTGACGGTCACCCGGCCACGCGTCGGCGCGGTGACGCCCGCCAGAATCTTTAACAGGGTGCTCTTGCCCGAACCGTTGGCGCCGATGATGCCGACCGACTCGCCGCGTTCGACCGTGAAGGAGATATCATTGAGGGCGTCGAACTGTGGTGCCTTTTTGCCGCGAATCCAGTCCGCGACGCCACCGCGGCCAATGAGCATGCCTCGGCCCCGCTGCATGGAAAACGATTTGCCGACGCCTTCGAGTTCGATGAGCGCCATCACAGGTAATCCGCGAGTACCGGCGCATTGCGCCGGAAGACTATCGCGCCTGCCGCAAGCGCCATCGCCGCACATAGCACCGGCCAAGTCAGAAGGGAAAGGTCCGGCGCCGCGTTGTCCAGCAAGACCTGCCGGTATGCGGTGAGAATTCCCGCCATGGGGTTGAGCATGTAGAGGTGCAGCAGGGTATCACCCCGCGGGAACGCTGCTACCCGGTCCTGGATGTCCGCGAGCGAATAGAACACCGGCGACGCGTAGAACCCCAGCGTCAAGCCCACGTCGACCATGTAGCCCACGTCGCGGTAGTAGACGTTCAAGGAGGCGCACAGCAGTCCCAAGCCCATGATCAAAACCACCTGGATCGCGAGGATGACCGGCACCCAAAGAAGCGCCGCGCCGGGCGCGCCTCCGGACACGAGCTGGATAAGGATGAACAAGACAAATCCGATCGCGAGGTTGACGGCCGGGCTCCCTATCGCAGCCAACGGGATCGCTTCGCGCGGAAAGTACACCTTCTTGACGAGGTCGTGGTTGTCGAGCAGCGAGTTCGTGCAGCGGCTCAGGCACACCGAGAAGAACTGCCAGAAGATCAGCCCGCACAGCAGCATCACGTAATACGGGTGATCCTGTCCGGGTTGTGTGCCGCGCACGCGCCCCTGAAAGACAAACCCGAACACGAAGGTGAGGATGAGCATCATAAGCAGCGGCTGCAACACCGCCCATACATAGCCCATGATCGTGTTGCGATACCGCGCGCGGAGGTCTTTGCGCACCAGGTCCAACAGCAACCCCCGGCTGTGGAGCAAATCCGTGGCCACGCGTCCCAGACGCCACTGCCGCTCACTGCTGTAGGTTGACAGGCTCATGCAGCGAAATGGTAACAACGGGTCCAAGGCAATGCAAAGAATCCCGAAGGGTGTGAAGTGTAGCGCAGGCGTCTCGCCTGCTATTTGAAATCGATTCAAGGATAGGCAACTTGGCCGCGCTTCCATGTATACTTCGGCATTCTGGTGATCCTGTTGCTGTTTGGGCGTGCACGTATCAGCGAAGATAGAGAGGTGTTGATGAGTCTCAAGAATGCCACGCTGATCGCCATTGTGGGCGTATCCATCTCATATGTGTTGGTCCTCTTGAATTTCGGGACAATCCTGTTGGCAACCCGCAATGCCAGCTTGCTGCTATCGCTCCTGGGAGCAACCTGCCTGCACGGTTCACTGCTAGTCTTCCTCGTGAGCCTCTATCGCGGAAGCTGATTTCAAAGCCGTAGCGGAAGACAGATCCAAACCGATGAACACGGATTCAAGGAATGGCTCCCCGAGGTGGCATGGGCATCCTGCCCATGGTCTTCAATCCACACCAACACAGAGGCGCGAAGTTCGCAGAGAAACGCAGAGAATTCGGACAAAGGCCTTTCAGTGCTGCCGCGCTCGGAGAGCGAGGCAGTACCAGACAGAGGGGGCGTCAACGTTCATCTGAATTCCTGGTGAGATTCCCCTGCAACGCCGGCGTTTTGCCCCGCCGCTGGCGGGATGGACTCTTGCGCGGTACAATTAGAGCAATGTTTCTCGCCAGTGCCGGGCATAGCCGTCAGATGTTGAAGCGGGTCATCGCAGTCCTTCGCAGGGGGATACTCTGCGGGGCGGCGCTGTGTTGTCCGGCGGCGCAGGCGTTGGACGAGCTGTGGCACTTCGACCTGGTGTCGGGTTCGCGCTCGTTGCCCGCGCCGGTCGACCTCGACGGGGACGGCTACGCGGAAGTCCTCGCCACGACCCGTTTCGACGGGACGGTATGGACCCTGGGGCAGGACGGCACCGTGCGGAGCCAGTACCGGCGCGGCCAGTGGCTGGAAGGGCCGCTCGCCGTGAGTGAGCCCGTCGACGGGAGATCGCGGCTCTTCGCGCTACAGGAGTCCACGGGCCTGCTGAACCTCGTGGACTTTCACACCGACCTGAACCTGACCCTCGAAATCCCGGGCGAACCCCGCATCGGCACGATGCCGTGCTTCGCGGACCTGAACCGTTCGGGCCGCCAGGAACTGGTCATCGCGCGCCGCAATGGCGTCCTGACTGCCGTGGACCGGCGTCTCGCGGTGTTGTGGCAATACAACGCGGGCAGTCCCTTCGATTCGTCGCCGGTGGTGGCGCCCGTTTTCATGAACGCGGCGGTGGTGTGCGCGCAGTCCGTGGACGGCGTGGTGCACGGCGTGCATGGCGACGGCACTCCGCTGTGGCGGTTTGCGATGCCGAATCCCGCGCCCGCGTTTCCGCAAATGGGCGATCTGTTGGTCGTGGAACTCCAGTCCGGGAGTCCCGTGGTTCTGGCCGGGGACCGCGAGGGCTGGCTGTACGCCATCGACGCAATCAGCGGGCGTGAACATTGGCGGGTCCGGGCGGGCACCACCGCGCTGGGATCGCCCGCCATCGCGGACGTGCACGAGGCCCCGGGCCGTGAAGTGATTACCGTCAGCGCGGCGGGCGAGGTCTGCATCCTCAGCTCGGGAGGCAAGGTTCTCGTTCATGTCGGGCTGCCCGAGGCGGTCTACATCCCGCGTCCTCTGGTGGCCGATGTCGACGGCGACGGCGCATACGAGATCATCGTTCCCGCGCGCGAATGGCGGATTGTGACCGCGTCACTCTCCGGCGATGTAAAGGAAGAGATCGCCCTGCGGGGCAACGCCCGCGAAGGGGTCGTGCTTGCGGACGGCAACCGTGACGGCCTGCTGGAACTCTACGCGGTGACCGACAGCGCGCGCGCTTATTGTCTTTCCACTCACGCGCGGGAAGGCTGGACCCACCCGCGCGGCGGGCCATCGTTTGGCGGTTTTGTGCCGCCCATCTCGCAAGCCTACGAGCAGGTCCATCCCCTGGGCAAGGAGCGCGCGCCGCGGCGCCTGCGCGTCACTATCCCGGAAATCAACCGCGGCAATCCCTTTGCCGTCGCGGTCGTGGATATGGGCGGCCCGCGAAAGCAGGAACGCGTCGCGGCGGTGCTGCGCCAGCACGACCGCGTGCTTGGCTCCTCGGTCGCGGTGGAAGCGGACGGGCGAATCCTGATTCCGTACTGGCGCGACAATCCCGCGCCGCTGACGCTGGACTTGCTGATCACCAGCCCCAGCGGTGAGCTGCGGGCGCACTATGGCAAAGTCCCCGTGGAAGTGTCGCCCGCCAAACCCGTGCTGCTGCCTTCACGAGACGAGTTCGCCACGGCGCTGGGGGCGTTGGGTGGTCGATACGCTGTGCCCGAATCGTGGCGTTTGCCCAAGGTCGCAGGGCGCGACACATGGACTGTGGCCACCTACATGCCCGAGACGTGGAAGGCCTTCGGTATTGCGGACGAGGCATTCATCCGCGAGGCGGTCCCCCGGATCGATGCCCCCGCGAACAAGCGCGTGTTTGGGCTAGCGCACCCCGCGTGGGTGGACGTGCGCGATACCAAGACTCCGTTCTTCCTCATGAACGGCTACTTCCAACCCGCGGGACGTTACTCCGAAGAGGCCTACGCGGCCATCTTGGACATGGCGGGCGATCGTTTTCTCGGTTTCCCCGTGCATGAGTGGGCCTATCGTGTCTGGAAGGAGGAGTTGGAAAGTGGCAAGGCCGCGCCGAAGAATCGCAAAGAGGCGACGGCTCTCTTGAAGGCGGATTTCGAGCGGCTCATGTACGAGACCCACGGCCGGATCTACGCCGGCGAAGGCTATTGCATGACCCAGCACCAGGCGTACGCGTGGGGCGCACCGATCTGTTACGCCGAACTCGGCGAGAACATCCCCTGCGCCCCGCTGCAGTTCGCTTTCCTGCGCGGGGCGGCGCGGCAGTATGGCAACAAGCCGTGGGGCGCCTACATCTCGAATTGGTTCCGCGGGTCCGTGCTGGACTCGCGCCTCCAGCCGCCGGGCGCTGCGCCCATCCGCTGGTCGCCCCCGGAGGACAGCGCCGGGCCCGAATGCGGGCGTTCGGCCTCGCTCGAGTTTCGCCTGGCCATGGCGGCCCACCTCGCGGGGGCGACGTTCGTCCATCACGAATCGGACGCGTTCCACGATTCGGTCTTTGTGAAGGAGGAATCCAAAGGACAGTACACCCTATCCGCGCACGGTCAGGCGATGAAGCAATGGTTCGACTTTGCGCAAGCCCAGAGCGAGCGCGGCGTGCCCTATACCCCGATTGCGTTCGTCATCGACTTCGATCACGGGTGGCGTCCGCGCGAACCCATCTACGGCATCTGGCCTCAGGACACCGCCACCGTGTCATTGGAGAAGATGTTTCGCCACGTGTTCGCGTGGGACGG
>JADLGB010000274.1 GCA_020849535.1 Candidatus Hydrogenedentota bacterium | reverse complement strand
TCATCGGGCTGAGTTCGGCTATCGCGCTCTGCGCGCTCATGGCCGCGTGCATCTCGTACAAGCAGCCGGCACAAGTCAAGGCGGACCGGGGCGTTAAGTTCAGTCATGCCCTGCATGCGGAGCAGGAGCTGGAATGCGCGATCTGTCACGAGCCGGACGGCGCGGCGTACACCTTCCCCTCGCACGACCAGTGCTCCGTCTGCCATGACATCAACATGGATGATCCGAAGCCGGAAGCTTGTGGGTTCTGCCATACCAATGAAGCGTTTGAACTTGTCGAGTGGAAACGGCCGTTCGGTGAGGACATCAAATTCAATCACGAACCTCACATCGCCAAGGAACTCGACTGCAAGACCTGTCATGGCAATCTGGACGCCGGCACCCTGTCCGGCGGACCACAGAAGCCTTTCTGCATGGACTGCCACGGCAAGACCGACCCGAAGCTCAACGAATGCTCCGTGTGCCACGTCGCGATGAATACTCAGGCCGTTCCGTCGTCCAGAGCAGGGGTACATATTGCCCACGGAGAGCCGGCCGCGTGGAAACGCGTGCATGGAGCGGAGTCGAAAGTGGATCCGAAGTTCTGCGCCTTGTGCCACACAGACCAGTCGTTCTGCGACGACTGCCACACCACGACCGCGCCCGACAGCCACACGGCGTCGTGGCGCCGGAAGACCCATGGGATGCAGGCTTCTTTCGACCGGAACAATTGCAGCGTGTGCCACGAGGAAGACTCTTGTCTGAAGTGTCACAGCAACACCGAGCCCGAGTCGCACCGCCAGGCATGGGGTCCCCCGGCGAACCACCATTGCACAACGTGTCATTACCCGCCGTCCAAGACGAATTGCGTGGTGTGCCACGAGTCCATCGAGCACCCATCCGCGTTGCCGTCGCCGCATCGGGTGCTGCTGTACCCGGCGCAGTGCGCGCAATGCCACCCGGGCGGCCAGACCACCCGGGCGCCGCACCCCATGAACAGTACCGTGAATTGCCGATTCTGCCATTAGATCGGTCTTAGTTGAGGAGTCATCAGAGGAGGGCACCCTATGAGAAATGTTCGAATGTACTTCGCCATCGCCTGCGCGGTGGCACTGGCCTGCGCGTTTGCGCTGTCGAAGGCTGAAGCCGCTCCCACGTATGTGGGGTCGGCGCAGTGCAAGGTTTGCCACAACAAGAAGGATGAAGGCGAGCAGTACAACAAGTGGAAGGCCGAGAAGCACTCGAAGGCTTTCGAGACCCTGAAGTCGCCGGAAGCGGTGAAGATCGGCCAGGACAAGGGTCTTGCCAAGCCGCCTCATGAGGCGCCGGAGTGCTTGAAGTGCCACACGACCGCGTTTGACGCGGCTACCGGCAAGGTGCCGGACAAGATCAAGTTGGAAGATGCCGTGAGCTGCGAACAATGCCACGGACCGGGTTCGGATCACATTGCCGCGGGCAAGAAGGTGATGTTCCAGAAGGACACGACGATCGACATGGCGGCCACGCAGCCGAAGATCGAAGCCGCCATGTGCACGAAATGCCACAATGAAGAGTCCCCGACCTGGAAGGCCGACCGGTACACGAAGGAAGATGGGACCAAGGTTGGGTTCGATTTCGATCTCGCCAAGAAGAAGATCGACCACTCGAATCCCAAAAAGAAGGCCGAACAGGGAGGTTGATTCTCCCTCTTTCGCAGCGTTTGTTCCAAGCGGGGCGGCGGCACATGCTGCCCCGCTCTTTTTGTTGGCCAACCCATACCTGGAAAGGACTTGGGCAGGGCGTGGGGCCTTCGACGCCTGCGGACTATTTCTGTTGACTGGTGTATTGAGTCAATGGCATGATTGTACTGTTGACAGGAAGCGTGGTGGGGAAGCGACTTGGCCGCGCGCAATCGCTGTTTCCGGGGTGCCATACATAAAGGAGCCCAGCGCATGCTGAAGAGAAAGAATTGTATTGTGCTCGTGGGGTTGGTGGCTGCCGGACTCCTGGGCGGAGCGGGATGCCCGAAACCGGCCCCGCCAGACTACTTGCCATACTTTGTGGTATCGCCCACATCCCTGAATTTCGGCACCAGCCTGACGGAGCTCACCCTCACCGTCCAGAAGAACTACACGGCTCAGCCCTTGCCCGTGTTTTCTGTCACCAACAACGGCAACGATTGGATTGAAGTTTCGCCCGCCACGGGGACAAGCGACGGCCCAGACGACCCTGCCGAGTTCACGATTACGGTGGACCGAAGCGCGCTGGGCGCCGGAGAGAACACGGGAAGTGTCCTCGTGTCCGCCCCGGGCATCACGCCGAAGACCGTTCCGGTGACTGCCACGGCACGGATTGCCGCGGACTTCAGTGGAAATCCACAGGTGGTCGCGTTGGGTGAGGCGGTGACGTTTGAAGACAGTTCCGGGGTTGCTTCCGGCGAAGCGGCTATTACGAGTTACCTGTGGAACTTTGGCGACAACACGACGAGCGCCTTGCAGAATCCGGTCAAGGTCTACGGCGCCGAGGGCCTGTATACGGTGAGTCTGACCGTTTCAAACGGCGTGCTCACGGACACCGAACAGAAGGTTGGGTATATTTCGGTTGAAGCTCCGGATCCGCCCACCGCCCGGTTTGTCGCCTCGGACACGACGCCGATCGCGAATACGCCGGTACAGTTCACGGACACGTCCGATCCCGGGACGTCGCCGATCACGAGTTGGTTCTGGACGTTCGGGGACGGTGGAACGAGCACCCTTCAGAATCCGACCCACACCTACACGCAGGTGGCGAACTTCACCGTGACCCTCACGGTGACCACGGACGTTGGCGTGGATATCAGGACCCGCACAAACTACATTTCCGTGCAGCCTCAGCCGCCTACGGCCGACTTCGACGCGGACGACAAGACGCCAGCCGTCAGTCAAACGGTGAACTTCACCGATGAATCGATCGCCGGCACCTCGCCGATTACGGTCTGGTTCTGGGACTTCGGCGATGGTGGCACGAGCGCCGTGCAAAACCCGAGCCACATTTACACCGCGGCGGGAGTCTATTCCGTCTATCTGTCGGTAACGACGGCGGTGGGTTCAGATAGCGAACTCAAAACCAACTTCATCAATGTGAGCAGCAAGAAGTTCCTGGGCAACATTCGCCCCGGCGGCGCAGACAAGTAGCGCCGGCTGCCTATCGGACTATCACCAGGGGCGGGTCGCAAGACCCGCCCCTAATCTTTTGAAAAAAGGGAATCATGGGAGCCAGGGGAATTATTGGGCGTTGTGCTCCACGAGCACACGAGAACGAGGTGGCATGGGCATCCTTGCCCATGGTCTTCTCTGGCTCCCCCCCGCGTGCGGGGAGTGCTGCGAAAGGGTCTCTTTCATCGCGGGAATCGTCCCGACATCATATCAACCACCCCTAGAACGTTGTCAATGCGCGGGTCGGGCTCGCCGGAAAGATGCGCGCGCACTGATCCATGGCCAGCCGGCGGGGGTGCCGGCAAGGCCAACACGTACTGGGTACAACTCCACATAGCGCATTGCGGTCTGAGTACGCATCATCCATCACGAAGGAGCCGAAGCGGCCCTGTCAGAGGTATCCGCGCCAGCCTTCCCGGCGGCTACCCTGCTGCGTGATGTGATGCGGCATTTCCGGAGAGACCATGCGAGTGACGCGTCCCATGGCGCCGTCGATATCAGGCACCCACTGAGAAGGCAACAATTTAGGTATTGTGCCCCCTTAATTGCCTGGGTATAGAATAGGAGACGAAAGAGCAAGGTTCTCGTGGGGGGTAAAGTTTTGTGATCTGCAATCGTTGGCACATGCGCTTGCTTGTCCTCGTTCTACTCGCAGCCGCGATGCCGGGCTGCTACACCGGCTACCTGCTCGGACATGCGGTCGAGGATTGGAAGGGGGACCGGCGCAGACATCAGGAGCAGCGGGAACGAGCCAGGACGATCACCGAGGAACAGGAGAGGCTGATCCGCCAAGACCGAAAACTCGCATCGAAGGGTTTGGACAGAGCCTTTGAACGCATCGCGGTCCGCGTACGTTACCATACGCAACGGATGGCTTTCGGCCTGACGGAGGACGCGCCCTACACGGCCCAGGAGTGGTGTCAGTTCCTCGCCAACGACCTCGACCATGAAGCCGGATTGGCAATGCGAGTGCTCCGTACGGACGCACCGGAGCGCGTTCGCGCAGAACCGTTCGTTGACTACTGCGCACAGGTACACCGCATCGTTGCGGACGATGCATGGCCCGAATGGAGGCGTCTCATAGACAAAGACGAACTTGTCAGGCGCGGGGAAGAGTTTGCCGCACTGCTAGAAGCGTTGCCGCCGGACCGCATCGATGAGCGATTTCGGGAGCGCTACGACGAGGCTGTCGAACGCGAGGAAGAAAAAGCCGCGCGAGACCGGTGGGGACCTCCGCCTCACAAGAGCGACCCTCTGGGCCTCCATCCACTTGAGCCATGAATTCCCACTTGGCGACTGTGGGGGCAATTCACGGACAGGGGAATTCAGGGATATAGTCGCTCCTCAGCTCTCCAGAATCACGGCTGCCGAAACCGGGTTCAAGATGATGTGGCCGTCACTTGGTACCGAAACCGGTTCCTCGGGGGTCGCGACTCGTAGCGCGCCGGAAGGCGCCGGCAATTGCACCTGAACGGCGACGGGCTCGTCATAACCGGCGTTGACGACGACGACCGCACGTTTTTCATTCGCATGGCTGACAAATGCGGAATGCCGCACGCACGATGGGCCTGCCAGGATCCGTATCTCCGCGCCTTGCGTGTCGCGAAACTCGGCATCCCATAGATACTCGTGGTAACGAGTGCGAAGGGCGTCCACACGCTTGCCGTATTCGAGCGTCAAAGGAAACTCGGTCAAGCGCCCTTTGAAGCCGCGTGGTTCGTAACTCAAGATGTAACGGTACAGCAACGCCTGGTTAATGACGGTGCGGTTGTTGTAACCGAGCACCGCGACCATCATTTCCGTGTCCGGCGCTATGTAGCGTTGCACGGGCAGGTGGTTTGTCCCGATCCGGAAATAGGAGAGGTGGTAATGGCGCAGTTGCAGGTCATAGCAGTCTTCGCCGGCCAGCAGGAATTCGCCGCCCCGCTCGCTTGACGCTTTGCAGAAGGCATCGGCGAGGCGGGCATCGCCCGCGAACACATGCGCGGGAACGCGGTGCCCATGGTTCGGGTCAAAACAATAGTTGGCGCCACCGTGATGCTGACACTCGTCGTAGAGCATGCCCGACGGTTCGAGCGCCAGCACTTTCCGAAACTCCTCAACCGCGACGTCCAGCCACTCCCCGCAATTCATGCACATCGGGATGAACCGGCGCGTATTAATATTTGCAAGCTGCGTTTCCGTCATGTACATGTACCCGGGATAGTAGTAGGCGTCGCCGTATGGGTCCTTCATGGCCAGTCGCTGTAGGCCGATCCGGTAGCGCTCGGCGCTACGGTCAGACCAGGTGAACTTGCTGAACAGCACCGCGTGAACGCCTCGCGATTCCATGTACCGGATCGCGTCATACAACTCTTCCCAGGCTCCCAGCCCCGGCTCCGTGTCATGAGATGGATTGTTGCGGTCTTGACCGCCCGACGCCCAGCCGGTGATCTGGACCGCCCGTACATCATGGTCTACACACTCGTCGGCGATATCACGCAGCGCAGGATATGGCACGGCGTATTCCTCTTCAGGCGAGTTCATATGGATCTGCTGCCACGAGTGGACCTGGTTCAACCATTTCGGTTTTGGTGGAGGCGAGTACCATGTCTTGCGCCACGACTTGTAGATGTCGACCCCTTTGTGCCACGTCCCCTCAAACGGTGCGACAATCACAGGCTTCAGTTCCGTTGTGCCGGAACTCGAGAAGGGAAAGTGAACAACCGCACATTCAAGATGCACGGGCGTCCCGCCAAGCGTGTCGGTCTTTGGAACTGTGCCAGCCTCAAACGCCTCCGCACACTCGAATCCCGGAAACAACTCAAAGCGGAATTGGACGAGATGCTCCGCGCTCGTGTCGTGATAGCCGAGGTAGAGCCCCTGGGCCTCGTTGTGTGCAAGGACAAACGGAGAACTGGGCGTCGCGGAAAGCTGCATGGGATGCTCAACACCAAAACACCCGCGATGACTCTCGAACTTGGGGTAGAGCGACTCATTCACCGCCGTCCCGTATGCATGATGAAGATGATAGAAGTGAGTCGTTCCTACAGGCCGGGACAGGTCTCCCAACCATGGCCACAAACATGCTTCGATCGTGTATTCCGTTCGGTTCTCGAGACTCGCAGTAAACTCAAGTTGATTGCCGCGGAGCCAGACCACCCCTGTGAACCGGATGTCGAGCGGGATGCCTGTCTCGCTAAGCAGCGGGTCCCACGTGAACCGCAATGACGGGGCTGCCGCATCATGTTCCACCTGGGCCAGCGGCTGGCGCCGGCCCAGGATTCGCGTGT
>JADLGB010000273.1 GCA_020849535.1 Candidatus Hydrogenedentota bacterium | reverse complement strand
TGTTCTGACCGCCACTGGCACTGGAACCGTCCCCACTGGCGAGGTTAAAGCTGCCACCGCTGGCACTGGAGAACCTCCCCGTTACGGCATTGTGATAACCCGCGACAAGACCACCCCACGAGGAGTATTCATGGAAGGAACCGAGCACCAGATTGTGCGATCCCAGGCGGCCATGTACGACAGGATCGGGCGGCTCGTTGTAGCCGATGATGAGATTCCCGAGTCCGGTCAGCCCTTCGGCATCTTCCGTGTCGCCGCTGCCGCTGCGAACGTGGACGTTGCAGCCCTCAATGATGAGGTGGGGTCCGTTCAGGCCGTTGAGAGCACCTTCTTCAATGGACATGTGGGTGAGCTTTGTCTGGGCCTCTGCCAACGTCGCTTGCACGGTTGCCAGGTCTGCCATGACCGAACCCAGTTCTGACTGGGCCGCCGCAAGCCCATCCTCTAGCGCGTCTACTCGGTCCAGTAGGGCTTGTTGTCCTTGGTTCTGCGTCGGACAACCGAGGATTGGTACGAAGGCGGTTACAAGAATGGCGAGCGCAAACAAGCGGGAAAGTCGAGAGTACGGTTTCATGGCGTTTCCTCCTCTACTTACTTCACCTTGTCTTAAACGGTGTGCAGGGCAGACTATTGATCCGGAAGTTCGTGGATAGATGGAGACGAAAACGAAAGGCTAGGATTACCCGGCGCACGCGTGGACCATTTGCGGCAGACAGGTTTCCCCTCATCGATCAGGTGCCAGGACAAACCTGTCTGACCGTGCCGCAAACACGGAACTACGATTTGGAGCAATCCCCTCATCGTTGGCAGTTCCCCCACTGCCCGATGCCCCAGTCCTACTTTGCTCTAATGCTATGGTGTAGCCTAGCCACAGTAGTGGCCCAAAGTCAATGAATCGGGAGCGGGTCCTTGCGCATCCCGCAATATCCCGCGAAATTCGTCGATGTCCCTCGTCCAGTTGGTGACCCTGGCGTTTCCGGTATCACGTTCGCACCTGCAACGTTAGAGACAGCCTAGCGGTTCAACTTCCGTTTGTAGACTCAACCTGGTTGGAGTGTGGTACGGGTCCACAAGGTCCACAAGGTCCACACGGTCCACTTAGTCCACTCAGTCTGAACCGTCCTAAAAGGCGTCCGTGGGGTGGCTCATCGGCTCCAAGGTGAGCACCGTGGCGGGTTGCGCGTGCTTGGTCAGGAAGAGCGTGTCGCCTTCTTCCAGGTGCACGTAGTCCGGGCAATTGTCGTAGGCCAATACGGCCGGCCCGCGCGTGACCAGCACGCGAATCATCACATCATCCGGAACGACAAGGTGGCTCGTCAGGTCGGTGATGTTTTTGAACGCGATGCCGAGTCCCGCGTAGAAGATGCCGCGCGTGATCTGGTTGAAGTACGCCGTGCTGCCAAACGGCGTACTGACCACCACGCCGTCCCCGATGATCTCCGCGCCGTCCGCGAAGGGCTCGTCGTTCACCCACACCTTCAAGCGGACCGCCAGGTTGATGTGGCCCATGTGGACATTGAACTCGTTCATGGCAGTGAGCACGTGGCGCGGGTTCTGCATCCCGTCGACATGAACCCGGCACTCGATCTTGATGAACTCGGTCCGGATCATCCGCCTGGCGGCAAGGCTCGCGATAACCTCCTCGGGCGGGCGCGCGATGCAGCGGTTGCCCCGGCGGCTGTTGCGGATAGGCACCTTGGGCACCCCGGGCCAGCGCAGCTCGGCGTTCAACAGGGTACCGTCGCCGCCATAGCACACGACCAGCTCGGGCCCGGATTCGGTCAGTTCAAACTCCGGATAGTGCTCCAGCAGCGGCCTGAGCGATTCCGCGTGCGCCCCGAAAAGCAGTGTCTTCATGATTCGACGGGTGTCCTTATGGGACTTTCAGCATCTCACTTAGACAATGCGCGATGCAAATCGCCTCGATACCAAATAGGTCGCGGCGACCAGGATCATGAGCAACACGCTGTAGGCGAAGGCCGTGCCAATGCCCGAGCCGCGCCACGCCCCGTTGATCTGCACGGAAATGGGGATGTTGGCGGGCACCCAAAGCAGCACCGACGCCACGAACTCGCCCAGGCACGTCGCGAAGACAAGAGCGGTGCCCGCGGCGATGGCGGGCGCCAGCAGCGGCGTCACAATGTGCCGGAAACAATACGCGGGCGATGCGCCGAGCGTCCGGCCCGCCTCGATCAAGGTGGCGTCGAAAGGTTCGATGGCCGCCGCCGCCATGCGCGTGAGCAGCGGCACGTTGCGCACGAAATAGGCCAGCGGCAGGATCCACACGGTGCCCGCAAGCGGCGCCCACGACTCATTGAACGCCACGATCAGATTGATCGCGATGACGGTCCCCGGCAACGCCCAGGGAATCATGACCAGCACGTTCAACCAGCGCCCACCCGGACGCTTCCTCGCCACGAGGTAAGCGCAGGGCAACGCAACGGCGAGCGTGGCTGTGGCCGCCACCGCGCTCATCCATACGCTGTTCCGTATCGGACCGAAGGAGGCGGGCTCGCGCAGGATGCTCAGATAGTTCTCCCAAGTGAAGACGGTCGGAAACACCTCCGTATACCATTCGCGGTGATTCACAAAGGACAGCCACAGAATCGTCAGGTGCGGCGCAAGCAACACGAGGCCGCAAACTGCGGCAAGTAGTCCCGCTGCGAAGCGCGCACGTTGCGAGCGCAGCGGTACGCGCACACCTTTCGACGCCACACCACCAGCTTCACGCCGGGCCCGGAACACCAGCACCCCCAGCAACGATACCGCCGCCAACACCACAGTAAGGGTCATCGCCGCGCCGCTGTTGTGTGCGGATTGCTCCTCGTAAATGCGCACGCTGAGCATGGGGTAGTCGTTGCCGAAAATCAGCGGCGCACTGAAGGAAGCCCCAGACGACATGAAGGTGAGCAATGCCGCGCCCCGCAGTGCGGGCATCAGCATGGGCAACGTAACCTGGCGGAACACCCGCAAGGGCGAGGCGCCCAGGGTGCGCGCCGCCTCCATCTGCGACCGGTCGAGCGTTTCCAGGGCGGACGAGACCATCGCGTAGAAGAAGACATAGAATGAATACGTGTGGATGAGCAAGATCGCCGTCGGCCCCTGAAGAAAAGCGTCTTCCACACCGAACGACTGTTCGAGAAAGCGCGGGACGAAGCCGTCGCG
>JADLGB010000272.1 GCA_020849535.1 Candidatus Hydrogenedentota bacterium | reverse complement strand
GCACGCCGCGCTCTTATGGCCTGAAAGGCCAAAGTACTCAAAGCCCAGGGTTGGGCGTAGCGGCAGCGAAGCCCTACCCTGGGTATCGGGATGGACATTCTGACTACCCTGTAAGGGTTGCATAGTCGTCGAGTCCCCAATCTCAAAACACACCGTTCATGAGATTGAACCATAGGCTATGCACCCCCTTCAGGGGACTCCTCTGGAGCGTGCTGACCCTGGGTAGTCCCGCCGATTCGGCGGGCCAACCCAGGGCTGCGAGTATCCAAGCCTTTCAGGCCATTGCGGCGGCTCAACGCCGCCGATTGGCACCCATCCTGCCCGGGCTCAACTCACTCTGAATCACCGTCAACTTGCGATAGCTCCCAAAGAGAGGCGATACCGGCCAGACTCTGTGAGGGTAACCGAACGGGCAGGTTTAGTGCGATTGCCCTGGGCCACACCGTTTGCGGGTATCTTGCCGGATGTGCTATATTCTACGCTATTGTAAACTGTGTGCGGACCCGCTTTGACCGCCATCGGGCGAAGCGGGCGATGTGAGGTTTTTGGGTGGGACGCGAAACGGGCGCATGTACCGCGCCTCCAAAAGGACACGGGAAGACGATGATTTCTCACGGACGGACATGGTTCCCCGCAGTGCTCGGGCTGGCGCTTGCATTCTCCGTTTTTGCCGGCATCGTGCGTTCCGAAACCGTCGATCAGGTCGTCGCGAATGTCGATACCGAAGTGATTCTGCTCAGCGATATCATGGCCGAACTCGGCCCCCAGGCGGGCGAGCTGCGCCGCAACGCAGCCAACGAAGAAGAGTTCAACAAAGCCCTCCAGGATAAGATTCGCGCTACCCTCGAGCAGGCCATCGAAAACAAGATCCTCCTGCGCGAGGCGCAACTGGCGGGCCTTGTGGTGGATGACGATACCGTCGAAAAACGCCTCGAAGAGTACAAGAAACTCTTCGATTCCAACGAGGCCTTTCTCAAGGAACTCGAAAACGCCGGCGAAACCCTGAGCGACCTGCGCAGCCGCCTCCGCAA
Source organism: Candidatus Hydrogenedentota bacterium (assembly GCA_020849535.1). Lineage (GTDB taxonomy): Bacteria > Hydrogenedentota > Hydrogenedentia > Hydrogenedentales > SLHB01 > JAHDWY01. The sequence goes on along the minus strand of JADLGB010000272.1, from coordinate 13,100 downwards.
ACAAATGTTGGCCCGCACCATGGCCGTCCGCAAGACGCGCGAACTCGAAGACGGTATCGTGGTTTCGGAGTCGGAAGTCGCTCAATACTACGAAGATCACAAGAGCGATTTCAGCCACCCCGAACGCGTCCGCTGCTACCAGATCTTTATCGCTGCCCCGGCCGATGCCGCGCAGCGCGCCGTGGCCAAGGCCCGCCTCGAGCAGCTTCGCGACGATATCGACGCAGGCTCGGAATTCGGCGAACTGGCCGTCCAGTATTCGGAAGCCCCGGGCAAAGAAGATGGCGGCGTCATTGGCTGGGTCGAGCGCGGCGACTTGGTGAAGGCGCTCGAAGACACGGCTTTCGGCCTCGAACCGGGACAAATCAGCGGCGTCGTGGAATCGGACAGCGGGTTTCATCTGCTCACGATCGACAAGAAGGAGGACGCCGGACTGGCCACGCTTGATGAGGTCCGCAAGGACATCGAACCCCTCATCCGCAGCGAGGCCGCCAGCGTGCAGTACAAGAAGTGGATGGACGAACTCAAGAAGCGCAGCCGCGTACGCGTGTTCATCTAGGGAGCGGCAACACCGCCGCGAGCCCGCGCCGTCCTTCCCTTGAACGGAACGCCCAGCGTCATCAAGGTGCTGCGGCCCTCCAAGGATGCCCCGGCAGACGGCCATGCTGACGCGCACACTGAAAATGTCGTTCTGGGTCATTTACGACCACATGGGAAAACTCATCGTGGCCAACGTGATTTGGGCGGTCGCGATTGCTTTCCCAGGGACCATCGCGGGGGTGGCCCTATTCTCCGGAGACGTGGCCACGGTGGTCTTCATTGGGGTTCCGGCCTTGACCGTGGCTGTTGGGGTGGTATTGCCGGTGGGTTCCGCCGGACTTGCACATATGATTAAGATGCTCATCGACCACAAAGACGGCTCCCTGTCTGACATGCTGGGGGGCATACGAATGTATTGGCGCCGCGCTTCGGGTATCGGCCTGACCTCACTGGGTCTCACTGCCTGCTTGGGCACAAGCGTCTGGTTTTACGCATCGGCCCTCCAGGACAGGGCTCCCCTGGCCGGATACGTCCTCAGCGCCCTCGCTCTTTGGTGCCTGGTGTTCTTCGGAGTGACCGCCCTGCTGCTCATGCCCGCCCTCGTCCAGAAGAAGCAAGGGACCCTGGCCACGCTGAGACTGGCCGTCCTTCTCGTCCTTGATAACCCCTTGCTGATGATAGGTTTAGCCTTCCAGGTGCTCCTGCTCACCATCGTCACGGTACCCGTCTGGCCACTATTCTTCGTGCTGTACGGTGCCGCGGTCTTGGTCATGGCTTCCTGCGCGTACGAGCTGATGGCGCGGAGGTATGCGACCCTCGAAACCGCCAAGTCGCATGGCGTGGCGGCCGACGCACTACCCGCCCCCGCCGACGAGGAAGACGACTATCTGAACCGGGGCCTTCGTGACGTGTTCTTTCCCTGGAAGGGCTGATTCTTTAGCGATTAACGGTTCTCCTGCCGCATGAATTCTGTTGGTGCGAGGCCGGGGGACGAAGTAGACTAGAACGGAAGGAGAAAGTTTCCCATGACACGAATCACTGGAATTTCAGGACGCGAGATCCTGGACTCGCGCGGCAATCCTACCATCGAAGTGGATGTTTACCTCTCGAGCGGCGTGATGGGCCGCGCCGCCGTCCCTTCCGGCGCGTCCACAGGAGAGAACGAAGCCGTCGAACTGCGTGACAAGAATCCCAAGCGCTACCTCGGCAAGGGTGTGCAGAAGGCTGTCGACAACGTCAATGGCCCCATTGCCGAAGAGCTGCTCGGCATGGACGCGCTGAATCAGCGCGAGATTGACAAGGTGCTCTGCACGCTTGACGGCACGAAGAATAAGGGCAAACTGGGCGCCAACGCGATCCTGGGCGTCTCCCTCGGCGTGGCCAAGGCTGCCGCCGCAGCCCTCGAAATCCCCCTGTACCGCTACGTGGGCGGTGCCAACGCGCACGTGCTCCCCGTGCCGATGATGAACATCCTCAACGGTGGCGCCCACGCGGATAACAATGTGGATATCCAGGAATTCATGGTGATGCCAGCGGGTGCGAAGAGCTTCAAGGAAGCCCTGCGGATGGGTGCGGAAGTGTTTCACGCTCTGAAAGATGTTCTCAAGAAACAAGGTTTGAACACCGCCGTAGGCGACGAAGGTGGGTTCGCGCCGAACTTGGGTTCAAACGTCGAGGCGATCGAAGTTATCCTAAAGGCAATCAAGAACGCGGGTTACAAGGCCGGGAAAGACATCTGGCTGGCCCTGGACTGCGCATCCAGTGGGTTCTTTAAGGGCAAGAAGTACGTGCTCAGCGCGGAGAAGAACCCGGAGCGGACCCCCGAGCAAATGGCGGACTTCCTGGCGGACTTGGCCGGGAAGTATCCTATTATCTCTATTGAAGACGGGATGGCCGAGAACGACTGGGCTGGCTGGAAGATCCTGACCGACAAGCTGGGCAAGAAGATCCAGATCGTTGGAGACGACCTGTTTGTAACCAATACGGAATACCTCGCCCGGGGTATCCGCGAGGGCATCGCCAACTCTATCCTGGTGAAAGTCAACCAGATAGGTACGCTCACGGAGACCCTGGAGTGCGTCGAGATGGCCCAGCGGGCAAAGTACACCGCCGTGGTCTCTCACCGCAGCGGGGAAACGGAAGACTCTACCATTGCCGACTTGGTAGTGGCGATGAACGCCGGTCAGATCAAGACAGGTTCGGCCTCGCGCAGCGACCGCATCGCAAAGTATAACCAGCTCCTGCGGATCGAAGAAGAACTGGGCAGCCAGGCAGAATTCTTGGGTCAGCAGGCGTTTTACAATATAATGAAGACGAAATAAGAGGCAGTAAGGCGGGGACCCCGCAAGGGGTCCCCGAGATGAATCGTATGTTTCGAGCGTTCAACGCGGGGTATATCCTGGTGTTTCTGGCCGCGACCGGCCTGACGGTGGCCTATGTGGTCCATCGCGACTTGGCGGGCCAGTACGACTTCTACAAGCAGAACGAGGACTATGTGCGCGGCATGCGCGAACAACTGCAGACCCTCGCCTCCGAGGAGCAGCGCTTGCGCGAACGCGTGGACGGTTTGACCAGCGATCCGGTCGAGGTCGAAGCCGACATCCGCCGCAACAAAGGCCTCGTTCGTCCGGGCGAACACATCATTCGTATCGAGCCCGGTACCACTGGGACCCCATAACAGGGAGTGTTACACGTCCTCTGTCACACGAGATTTTGCTGAATAGCCAGGAAGAGGCAATTAAACTTCTTGGCAAGAATGGCGAGCTTCGCAAACGCATTCAGGATGAGGCGCCGGTTCGAATTGTGGACCGTGGCGCCAAAGTCGTCATTATGGGCGACGATCCTGAAGTGGCCATGGTTGGCCAGTTGCTGGCGGAGATGCTGGCGGCTGTTCGCAGCGGGCACACCCCCACCCTGGCCGACGTTACCTTCGCGCTCACGGAAGCGCGCGGAAGCCGTCCGCCGGAGCTGGGTGCCCTGTACTCGGACTCGGCCCGCGGGCTGCGTCCCGAAATTGCCATCAAGCCTCGGACCCGCGGCCAGATGCGTTACCTGGACGCGATCCGCGCCCACGGCGTGACCTTGGCCATCGGGCCCGCGGGCACCGGCAAAACGTACCTGGCCATGGCCGCGGCCGTGACGGCCTTGCTCAACAAAGAAGTGAACCGGCTCATTTTGACGCGTCCCGCCGTCGAGGCGGGCGAGAGTCTGGGCTTCCTGCCGGGCGATCTCCAGCAGAAGGTGAATCCCTATCTGCGCCCCTTGTACGACGCCCTCTACTCCATGGTGGATGTTGAGCGCGTGAGACGCATGATCGAGCGTGAAACGATCGAAGTGGCGCCCTTGGCGTTCATGCGAGGCCGCACCCTCGACCATGCCTTCGCGATTCTCGACGAGGCGCAGAACACGACTTCCGAACAGATGAAAATGTTCCTCACGCGCCTGGGCGAGGGCTCCCGAGCCATCATCACCGGCGACATCACGCAGATCGATTTGCCCCGGGGCACGCGCTCCGGACTGGTCGAGGCGCAGCGGATCCTCCGCGATACCGAAGGCATCGCCATCATCCACCTCCACCGCAGCGACGTGGTGCGCCACCCGCTCGTCCAGCGCATCGTGGACGCTTACGAAACCGCTTCTGAAGTGGGCGACGCGTCCGAACCGGGGAAAACATCATGATGTTCCCACGTTTTGGACGAAAGCGCCAGCGTTTGAGCGGCGGCAGCTACCGCGGCCCCCAACAGCCGCCCATGACGCAGCACGACAAACACATTCGCCGGCTCGTGCTGCTCGTGTCCTTCGCATTCCTGGTCGTGGCCATCACCCAGCGGCTCAGTCCCAGCACCGACACCGAGGCTTACAACCTCGAGGGGATCATCGCGCAGGACACGTTCATCGCGGAGATCGGGTTCAAGAGCGAAGACCTGCAAAAGACCCGGGAAGCCAGAGAGGCGGCCGCCGCGAAGGTCCCCGATGTGTTTCGAGTGGATGAGGCCGTCATCGAGGAAAAGGTAGCGTTACTGCAAAAGGCAGTGGATGCGATCCTGGCCGAACGCCCTGCGGTTGAGGCCGCCGTTCGCGAGGCGCTTGCCGCGGCGGAGCCGGAGCAGACACCTGCCACCGTGATTTCGAGGACCGCAAGGGCGTACGCCGAAGAACTGGTCAAACGCGGGGAACCGTTCCAGTCCATCGGCGATGCGGAGGCGCTGGCGGTCTGGCTCACACCCCGGCTCCAGACGACGCCGGCTGTCCATGCCAGCACGCCCGCGACCAGCGAGGGCACACCCAAGACGCCGGAACCGGAAAAGGCGCCCGCGCTCCTCTTCACGTACAGCGAGCATCTCGCCACGCTGGCCCGCCAGGGGCTTCTGGATGTGCTGGAAGACGGAATCCTCAAGGAAGGCGAGCGCGGCAGCGAGTTCTCCAAGGATCCGGAACGCCGCATCATGATCATCCGGGGCGACTACCAGGAAGATGAAATACCGCTCACCGATGCGCACACGATGGAAAACGCCACGGAAGCTTTGAAAACGCGCCTCGCGGAGATCGCCCAGGACAGCCCGTCCTCGTTACACGTTCCGGCGGGTGAGGCTCCGGTTGACCTCGTCAAGCTGCAGGACGCGGCGCTTGCCGTGGCCAGCATCTACCTCGCAGACACCCTTCGCTTCGACAGCGATGAGACCAATGTCGCGCGCGAGATCGCCCGCAACCACGTCGAACCCGTCATGAAGGAAATCATGCCGACGGAAGAGATTCAGCGCCGCGGCCAGCGCTGGTCGCAGCAGTCTCGCAGCGACGTGAGGACCTACCTGGATGAGAAACAGCGCTACGACAAGCAGACCGCGAATGTGTTGGGGGCGCTGGCGGGTCACATGGTGCTGGTTTGCCTTCTGATGTTCGGACTGGTCAAGTCGCTGCCGCTCCTGGTAAGCAAACGCCAGTTTGCCCTGCGCGATCTGAACCTCGTGCTGCTCATCATGTGCGCGACCGTGGGGATAGGACGGATCGTCCTTTATTTCGACGACTCGGGTCTACTCGTTCCCGCGGCCGCCGGCGGCATCCTCATCGCCATCCTCACCAACACGCGCGTGGCGACCCTTTCGAGCGCCCTCATTGCAATTCTGCTCAGCATCCAATACGACTACAGTTGGCGCGTGCTGGTGGTGTTGAGCGTGATGTCGTTTACCGGTGTGCTCAGCATCTTCATGGTCCGCAAGCGCAGCGACATGGGCGGAGCATCCGTGAAAGCGACCGTCATAGGTCTCCTTGCCGTAATCGGCATGGCGCTGGCACAAGATTCTCTGCGTACGGAAGGCAGTGTCAACGCCTTGGCCTCCGTCGCGCTCAATGGACTCGTGTGTCTGCTCATCGTGCCGGGATTGCTGTCGCCGCTGGAACGCCTCTTCGGCATCACGACGGACATTCAATTGCTCGAGTACTCGGATCTCAACAACCACATCCTCAGCCGCTTGGCCATGGAAGTGCCCGCGACGTACGCGCATAGCCTCATGCTTGGGCAGCTCGCCGAAGCCGCGGCGGACGCCATCGGTGCGAATGGATTGCTGGCACGCGTGTGCGCCTACTACCACGACATCGGCAAGATCCGGCGTCCCGAGTATTTTGTCGAGAACCAGACCGGCGCGAACATCCACGACGAATTGTCGCCGCGCCTGAGCGCGCGCGCCATCGCCTCGCACGTGACCGAGGGCGCGGAAATGGCCCGAAGCCTGCATCTGCCCAAGCCCCTCGTCGATGCCATATACGAACACCACGGCACGTGCCTCATCAGCTTCTTCTACAAGGAAGCGGTGGCGCAGCAGAAGCATGGTGGGGTCATCGAGGCGGACTTTCGCTATCCGGGTCCGCGGCCGCGCAGCCGCGAGACGGCCATCCTGATGATCTGCGACGCGGTCGAATCAGGCGTGCGCACCTTGAGGAATCCAAACGAGGAGCGGGTCCGCGAATTCATCGATCGCATCATCTCGAGCCGGGCGTCCGACCGCCAGTTTGATGAATGCGACCTGACCTTGAGGGATCTGGACACCATCGCGGAGGTGCTGGCCAAGCGGATCGCGTCCAGCCAGCACAAGCGCATCGCCTATCCCGAGCCGGAAAAGGAAAAGCAGGCCAAGGTCGCCAACGCGTTGCCGATGCCGGGAGGCCAGGAACAATGACCGTAACGCTCGGTGTGCGGAACACCTCGCGTGTCAAGGGGTGTTGCCGTGCGGACAAACTCCGCCGTCTCGCCGGCCGGATCTGCAAGGCGGAAGGCATCGGAGACGATGTCGAGATCAGCGTTCTCCTTTGTGACGACGCGGAGATCCAAGAACTAAACCGCAGCTTCCGCCGCCAGAACCGCCCCACGGACGTCCTCTCCTTTGGGCAGGACCAGGCAGCGCCCGGTCTTGTCTCGCGGGTGAGGCCGGCCGTACTCGGAGACATCGTCATCTCGCTCGAGACCGTGCGGGAGCGCTGCAAAGGCGACACGGCGGCGATGCGTCAGGAGGTGTGTCTGCTCTTTTGTCACGGCCTGCTGCATCTGCTGGGGTACGACCACGCCACCGCCGAAGAGCGCCGCTACATGGCCGCAAAGCAGGCGCTGTATCTGGAACTTTCCCCCGAAGAAGCTTGGCTGGACAATCCCAAGCGCGGGGAAGGAAGGAAGTCCCTTGGACGGTGACAGTAGACCGCGGCACCCCCTCGGGCGCGGCGGCAGGGGGCTCATCTGGGGCTGCCTGATTGGCCTCGCCGTCTTGCTGGGGCGCCAGTCGGCATCGCAGATCCCGGAATCAACCGCCGAAGCCGCCGTATCCACGCACGCCGTCGCCGGCGCGGCCCTCGCGCCCGAAGGCTGGCAAACGTTTCTGCCGTTTCCGGTCCTGATGGCCGTGGCATTGCTGGTGGGCTGTTCGGCCTTCTTTTCGGGCTCGGAATCGGCGTTCTTCTCCATCAACAAACTGCGCTTGCGTGCCATGCGCGAAGACGCGAACGGCGCCAGCCGGCTCGTCGCCCGTATGATGGACAACCCAGCACGCATCCTCACGACCATCCTCGTCGGCAACATGATCGTGAACACGCTGATCGGCATCTTCCTGGGGTCACGCGTGGAGCGTCTTCTCATCGCGCTGTTTGATGTCCATGATGCGGTTGCCTATGCGATTGCCGTCGTGGGCACGACCCTTGTCCTCGTGTTCTTTGGCGAGGTCTCGCCCAAGGTGTTCGCCGTGCACACGGGGGAACGCTTCGCGCGCGCCACGGTGTATCCCCTGGCCGCTGTGGACAAGTTCCTTTCCCCGATTTGCACCGGCGCGTTGGGCCTGACGAATCTCCTGTTCCGGATGACCCGCTTTCACGAGTTGCGGGCGGCTCCTTTCATCACCGACGACGAATTCAAGTCCGTGCTCACCGACGGCGAGGCCCAAGGCGTGATCGAGGAAGACGAGCGCCAGATGATCCAGGGCATCCTCGAATTCAGCGACGCGATGCTCCGCGAAATCCTCGTGCCGCGCCCCTACGTCATTGCCCTGCCGGAAGACACGACCGTCGCCAAAGCGCTCGAAGTCTACCGCGAGCACGAGTACTCGCGCATGCCCGTCTATCGGGAAAGTCTCGACAACATCCTGGGCATCCTGCTGGCTAAGGACCTGCTGCCGAGCGTCGCCAAGGGCGACATGGACCGCACCATAAAAGGCCTGCTGCGTCCGGCCCACTACGTTCCCTCGACCATGACGGTCCAGCAGTTCGTGAGCGACGCGCAACGGCACCGGGCCCATCTCGCGATCGTTGTCGACGAGTACGGCGGTTCCGCGGGTATCGTCACCCTCGAGGACGCCATGGAGCAGGTTGTCGGCGACATTATGGACGCGGACGAGCACCATGAGCCCGGCTATCAACAAGTCACAGCGAATGAGTTCCTGGTCGACGGCGGTATGGCCCTGGACGCGCTCAGCCGCCTCATGGGCGTCGACCTGCAAGATGAGGAACACGAGACGCTGGCGGGGTTCCTCATGGACCTGACGGATAAAATCCTCGAACCGGGGTATGAGATCGAGCACATGGGCCTGCGCTTCAAAGTGATATCGTGCGAAGGCAAACGCGTCACGCGCGTGCGCATACGTCTGGGCGCCCGCGACCGGCACGGAGCGGCGAGCGGACCGGAGGCCGCGTCATGATGGCCACGATGCTCGAAACGTTCGCGGCGCTGCTGATCGCCGTTGTTTTTCAGGGCCTGTTCGCGGGTTACGAAACAGGTTTCTTGTCCGTCAACCCCCTGCGCATCCGCTTTCTTGCCGAGGAAGAGAAAGTCGGGCGCGCCATCCGTTTGTTGCGCCACCGGACCGACCCAGATCGCATGCTCGCCATGCTCCTCGTCGGCACCAACATCTGCACGGTTGCAGGCACGATTGCCGTGGTACGCGGACTCGGTGACCTGGGCGCAGTCCTCGTCGCGACCCCGCTCTTCTTGCTCTTCGCGGAAGTGCTGCCGAAGAGCATCTTCCGCCAGCATCCCAACCGTCTCACGCTGGCCCTGCTCCCCGTCATCGAATTCTTCGACATGGTGTTCCTCCCCATATCATGGCCTATCGCAAAGGTCACGCGGTTCATGTTCCGCTCCGCCGGGGACAAGCGCGAGCATCACCTCAATCCTCTGATGACCTCCCGCGAAGACATGCGGGTCCTCGTCGATGAAAGCGCGGATCACGGCACGATCGAGCCTGAAGAGCAACGCATGATTCACTCCGTGATCAACCTTCAGGCGACCCAGGCCAACGAGATCATGGTACCCCGCATCGATATCCTCGCCTTGCCCGAATCGGCCTCGCGTCCGGAACTCATCACGCTCCTGTGTGAGTCGGGCCGAACGCGTATTCCTGTCTACCGGGATACGATCGACGAAGTGATCGGCGTGGTCAGTGCGCACGACGTGTTGCTCGACGCCCACCCTCAATCCGACGACATCAAACCCTACATCCGCGACGTCCTCCACGTGCCCGATACGATCAAAGTCGATGACCTCTTCGAAATGATGAAGCGCGAGAAGCAATACATCGCCATCGTGACGGACGAGTACGGCGGAACGGACGGCTTGGTCACCCTCGAGGATATCCTCGAAGAGATCTTCGGCGATATCCAGGATGAGCACGACCGCGAAGAGAGCCAGATCCACCAGGTCGGCCCAGGCGCCTACGTGGTCGATGCCCGCACCTATCTGGAGGACGCTTCGGAGGCCATGGGCATCACGCTGCGCGACGACGAAGTCGAGACGGTCGGCGGCTGGCTCATGCGTATTGCGGGCCGGATTCCGGCGCAAGGTGAAGCCATCACGCACGGCCCATATCGCGTGACCGTCTTGGACGGGGGCACAAACTACATTTCCAAGATCCGTCTCGAGATCGAAACCACGCGTGACGACGGCGAGGATAAGCCAGCCCCGCGCGAACGGTAGGGCATGGCTGGTACGAAAGCGCGAACCCGCACACGCCATCCATGGTAGTGTCTCCGGAACCCCCTTCGATGCGGGGTGTTTAAGCGGAGGGGAGGTGCATCATGTCCAAGACCGCGGTGGCTTTCATCGCATGCTTCGCCGTCCTGGCGGCCATTCAGACCTGGCGGCTCAATCAGCTCAATCACATCCTGCTGAACCAGAAGGCAGCGGTGGAGAGAAAGGGTCTTGCCCTGCCCGATACGGGAAGCACGGCGCGGGCGTTGGCCTCAGAAACCGGGACTTTTCCAGGCTCCGATTCCGCGAGTGCGGCCGCAGTGTCTGAACACGATGAGCCTCTGACCGGTACCGAAGACACATTGTTGGCCGCGCTGGAAGCATGGGGCGGTTCTAAGGCCTCCGCGAATGGCACGCCGCAGCCCGAGCCATCCGATTCCAGGAATGGCAAGGCGAGGACCAATGGCGCAAAGGACGCCAATCGCAAGGACGCGGCTTCGGCGAAGAACGCCGCGGAGTCCAAGGAGGATGCCGAGCTTCGGGAGCGGCTCGCACAGGTCCGCAAGGCGGCCGCGTCCGGTGACTACGACAAAGCCCTCTCGATGCTCAATAGGCTCATCGATGACAAGGGAAACGACAGCCAAGCCTACCAGGCTATGGCGAGGCTCTACCAGGAGATGGGCCTGCCCGACGATGCCCTCGCGGTGTACGAAGAGTGGGCCGCGGCGCGGCCCAACGATGCCGCGGCCCACCTGGGTATGGCGGGCGTGTATGAGTCCCTGGGCCTGAACGCGGAGGCGCTGGTCGAGCTGCAGGCCTACGAGGCCCTCAGCCGCGAGACTGCCGCCAGCTACGCGCAATCGGCCGCCATGTACAGGCGCCTGGGCTTGACTGCCGAAGAGGGGGCATCACTCGCTTCCTGGCTGGAAACCATGCCGGGCTCGCCCGACGCCATGCGGGCAATGGGCGACTACTATCGCCGGACGGGTGATTACACCAGCGCGGTAACGCAGTATCAGGGCGTTTTACAGACGGAACCGGGAAACATGAGCGCCCGCCTCAGTCTCGCCCAAGCCTATCAACAGCTTGGGCAGCACCAGGCAGCCCAATCCGAATACCTCTCCGCCCTCGACCTCCACCCGGGAGACACCAGCATACTGATGCGGCTCGGGGAGTCCTACCGGCGCTCGGGAGATATCGCGGCGGCCATCGGCAGTTATCAACAGGTCGTCAACCTCGAGCCCGAATCCACACAGGCCTTGCGGGCCACCCGCCAAATCAACCGCCTGCAACGCCAACTGGCCACCCAGCCGTCGTAGGACCGTATGCACCTTCGATAGGCCTCGGAAGCTGGGAAGAGCGAAACGGCATTCGCGTCTGCAAGGTCTGTACCAACCAAGGCCAAGCAAACGCGTGTGGCACAGGCGCCTCGCCTGTGTCCGCCCCGGCACGTCGGATCGGACCGATCCGTCCAATCCGTCCGATTGGGCAAGCGCGTGTGGCACAGGCGCCCTCGCCTGTGTCTTCAGGCGCCATTCGTCAAACCTTCCCTGTCTGAAACTCCTGGAATCCTCATGCATGCCGAGAACGGCAAGATAGGAATAACCCCCGCAGGCCTGGCAAGCGCGTGTGGCACAGGCGCCCTCGCCTGTGTCTTCAAAACCGCCATTCGCGCAGGCTCTTACGAAGCAACCGACACCGGCGCCGGCGCGAAAACCGCTTGCCTGTCCAGAGTTAATCTAAAGCTGCCTGACCGATCTGCCGATAGATGCGGTAGGCATGGATGCCTGAGATGAACTCGAATTGCTAAGGAGAGCAAACCATGGTTGGCTTATATGGGATCACAGGGATACCCGAGCCGGCCAGTGTCACGCCGGCCGCCGGGCGCGACAAGAAGGTCTCGGACACGGCAGGTGCGCCGATCCAAGACCTGGACCAGTACTCGTTCAGCCCTGAGGCGCAAGACGCATTGACCGTGGCCCGGCTTCTGGAGGAGGCGAAAGCTGAATCCGAAGTTCGGGAAGAGCGCATTGCCAAGGCGCAGGAGCAGATCGAGCAAGGGACCTACCGCCTCCAACAGGTGGTACTTATCGTGGCCGCGCGGGTGAGCAAGTACGTGGCCGAATAGGAGACATTGGCGCAGTCGTTCGGGCGCATGCCTCGCGGGTGCACGCGGGTGCCGGTGCAAACGGTGAGGCGCGATCCGGATTCGCAAGGACCTCAGGCGGGGTTCCCACTGTATTCTCCACGCTGAGCAACCCCAATTCATACCTCCTCCGGCCCCCCGTCCCGGAGGAGCAAATGAAAGGCCCCCGCAACCGAAGTTGCGGGGGCCTTCTTGATTCAAACCGCAGCGAACTGCTTAGAAGCAGAGCTTCGTTTCGAAGTAGACGTAGTCAGAATCATCATCACCGGTGCCGCCGTTGAACAGCAGGCCGTTACCGGCGGAGAACTGACCCTCTTCAAGGCCCTCACCCACGAACAGGTGCGCCCAACCCACTTCAAAGCTCAGGTCTTCGCTGTAGTTATACGTGACGTACAGGCCGACTTCCGTGCCGAGCTCGTCGTCGTTCTCCTGGGTCCAGAAGGACAGGGCAGGAGCAACAGGGATCTTCAGGCCGCCAACCGAGAAGTAACGCGGCGAATCGAACTCTTCCAGGGTCTGGAAGTACGAAACGGCCAACAGCACTTCGATGCTCTCGGTCGGGTTGGCGCTCACACCACCGCGAATGACGTAGGCATTCGACAGGTCGGTGTTCTCGATGAACTCGCTGTACTCCCAGTTGGAGAACAGACGATTGAAGCTCACGCTGGCTTCCGGACGGTCGAACGGATTGATGAACTCGCCGAACGAAATGTCGCGGTCGTCTTCGCCATCAAAATAGGCGCCGCCCAAGTAAACACGCGGCGTCCACGCGATGTCGAACGTGTATCCCAGCTCGAGGTTCGCACCCCATGCCGAGAAATCTTCGTCTTCTGCGCCATACAGGAACGGCTTGAACAGGAATCCGACTTGGTCAGCATCGCCAAACTGGTAAGCAGCTTCTGCTTCGAAATCAAACGCGCCAATGGTGCCGGCTCCGCGGAGGCCAACGGTATGAAGGTTGGTGACATCATAGTC
>JADLGB010000271.1 GCA_020849535.1 Candidatus Hydrogenedentota bacterium | reverse complement strand
GTGAGACCCGACTCTACGACCTCCTGCACGTACTTCAGCGCATTCGGTCCCATCGCGCGCGGAAACGCGACGGGCAACTTGCCCACTTCGCCCAGGTGGGCCTGCGCGCCCCACTTGGCCGCTTCCAGCTTCTGTGCCATGTCCTGCCTGCCTTTCTCGTGCTCGTGATCGTACGCTTCGCGAACCGAGCTTCACCATCCTGTGGGGCCCGGGAAACCTCTTCCTTAGAGGAGGAGTCCCGCAGCATTCACAGCGCCTTCGCTGCGACTTTGTCGGCCTCCTCGACTGCAGCGCGATGGTAGCAGTAGATGTGGCCGTCCTCAGCACCGACGATGAGATCGAGCTGCCCGTCGCCGTTCCAGTCGATGGCCTGCGGTGCCGTGTTGTGACCCGCGAGTTTGCGCCCGGGGAAATTGCCTTTCCACACGAAACGTGCGTCGCCCGTGTTCTCGAACCAGCCCGTGTTCTCCGTGTTGCGGATGAGATCCAGGTCGCCGTCGGCGTCCCAATCCACAAGATGGATGTTCGCGCGGCCACTGCCCCCGCCTTCCTTCTCATTCAGGCGGAGCGGCTGGCCGTCCTCGCCCTTGAACACCCGCTGCCCAGGCTCGAAACTCCCGCCGCCCGCTGCGCGGTAGAAGGCCAGATAGCCCTCGTGGTCCAGCATGACCAGGTCATTCGCGCCGTCCTTGTCCCAGTCGAGAATTTGTGGGCGCGACCGCCAATGCACGGCAAGGTCCGTGGGACCCGGCTTCCACCAATTCCACGCGGGATAGGGAGGGGCTTCCGGCCAGGTCACGATGACCGGGCGTGGCGGGGAGATGAACCCACGGGCCGCATCGAGATCCATGTATTCGATACGGCCGATGATTGAGTTGAAAACCAGGTCATCTCTGCCATCTCCCGTGACGTCGCCCAGCACAGGCACGGTGTAGCCCCACTTCTCTTCCGCCGGTCCCTGCACGCTGCCATTGTAGCCCGCCATGATGCGAAACGGGATGTTGTTCGATCCGAGGTTTCGCCCTTCACGGTAACCATCCTTCGCAAAGCGGAACCATTCGAGGTACCCGGCGGTGTTGCCGCAATAGATGTCCTTCGTCTCGGGATTCATCCACGGGGTAACGAGTGCGCCGGACTTGATCGGGGGATCCAATTCCTTCAGAAAACGCTCCTCGCTGAAATGCGGCGCGCCACGCGACATGCCACGATTCGTGCACACGCTGACGCGGCCGTCTTCCGGGCCGATGAAGAGGTCGGGCATTCCGTCCAAGTTCCAGTCACACGCCACGGGCGACATCATGCAAAGGTCGATTCGCAGGACACCGCTCGATGTCATGACCGGTCTTGGCGCGGCGAACCGCGGGATGGAGCGCGTGCCCACATTCTCGAAGTACGTGAACTCGTCACGGAACTCACCGCAGATCAGGTCGAGGTCGCCGTCGCCATCGAAATCCGCGATGCAGGGACAAGGGCGGCCGTATACGTCGATTGGCGTGTCATCCGCTTCCAGGCGGACAGCCTCCGCATACACGGGCGCCTGGTTGGTGCCGGTGTTGCGGTGCATGTAAAGAAAGCCGTGAAGGGGACCGCGCGTCCAGTTGCCGGTCTCATCAAAGCCGCGGTCCCAGCCGTACTCTTCCCAGTCTTCGGTGGCGGAGACAAGATCAAGGACGCCATCGCCGTCCCAATCCACCTGAACAATCATGAATCCGCGGAGTTTCTCCTTGGGCTGTTTCACGGGGCTTTCCATCTGTTTGGATAGCCCGTTGGCCTTGATGTCGTCGTACCACACCTTGCCCGCGAACAGGTCGATGCGATTGTCGCCGTTCATGTCCGCGATCGCGGGAAACCAGAGGCCATCGCCGAGGCGTTGTGTTTGCTGAAACACGCCGGAGCGCGTCTGTATGTAGAGGTAGGTGCCGTTCTGCGGCGCGTCGGGTGTGCTGTAGATGACGTCCCAGTCGCCGTCTTCGTCCCAGTCGATAGGCGCGACCTGGGCCCACAATCCAAAGCCCATGTCGGCGACGATGCTGCCGCGGCCGTAGTCCATCATGTCGCCGCCACCCACGAAGACGGGCGACGAGAGCGGGGCTTCGGGATTCGGAACGATATTGTAGCCGTGGGTCTGCGTGCCATCGTCGGCACGGTTCCAGAAGACGTAGCGTTTGTCGCGATGTTGCTGCACCTTGCAGGGCACCTGCTCGCTTGTGGCTTCGTCGAAGACGGCCGCGCTGCGGACGTCCTGTCCCACTTCAAAACATGCGGGCGCGCCTTGCCACGCCTTGGAATAGGCGGGCGCCTCGACGCGGATTTGCGCTAACGTGAGTAATACTGCACAGACAAGCATTGTTCGGCTCCCTCGGTTGGCGACGCAGTGAAACCATGATACCCGAAGGCACTGCGCGATTTCGCCACGAACTGGCGCGGACGGACACGGACGGACACGGACGGACACGGACACGGACGAACACGGATAGAGGAGGGCAGATCCAAAGACGCAGTCGCGGCGGCGCCTTGCATCTCGCGTGCGGAGGGGTCACAATCGGCGGGGTTTTGTGTGAAACTTCAGGGGAGGCACTCAATGCGTGCTATTCGTTTCGCTTCGGTTGCTGTGGTCGCGATGGCCGTTCTGGGAGGTTGCAGTACGATGGGACCTGCTTCGCACGTTTCGACGGGGTTTCTGGACAAGACCATGATGGTCAATGGAGTCGCGCGGAAGTACTGTGTGTACGTGCCGCAGGGCTACGACGCGCGGCGCGAATGGCCGATGGTGGTCTTTTTGCACGGGCTGGGTGAGCGCGGCGATGATGGACAACTCCAGACCGCTGTCGGTATCGGCAACGCCATCCGCAGAAACAGCGGGCGGTTCCCCTGCATCGTTGTGATGCCGCAATGCCCCGATGACCGGTGGTGGGACAAGGCATTCGACCATATTGATACGGCTATCGACGAGACCATGAAGGAGTTCTCTGTCGATAAGAGCCGCGTCTGTCTGACGGGCCTTTCCATGGGAGGGTATGGCACCTGGGCCTATGGCGCTTTGCATGCCGATCGCTTCGCGGCGCTTATGCCCGTGTGCGGAGGCGGGAAGACTGCGGATGCCACAGCCCTCGCGAAAGTGCCCATTTGGGCGTTTCACGGCGAGGCCGATAGCGTGGTGAAGGTGGACGAATCGCGCGCCATGGTCAAGGCCGTGCAAGACGCGGGCGGCGCCGTAAAGTACACGGAGTACCCGGGAGTGGATCACAATTCGTGGGACAACGCGTACGGTGACGCCGAGGCGATTGCTTGGCTGCTCTCTCAGCGGAAGTAGCACCGGCCGGACGTAATGACTGAGGCCGCGGGGATGGATTCCATCCCCGCGGCCTCTTGATTATCTGCAATGCCGAACCCTCATGAGGGCGTCCAGCTTACATCTCCACCGTCATGCCGATAGCGCGCCACTGTCCATCGGCTTCCTTCTTGAGATTGAACTCGATCGTGACGCTGCCGGATGCGAAAGACATCTCAACCGGGTATACGGTTGCGGCATCCCCTTCAATCTTCGTTTCCGCGGTTTCAAGTGAAACCTTGGCCCCGCTCAGGGTACCATCCTTGAACATGCCATCCACGGCGGACAGCATCTGGGCCTTGTTGCCATATTCATAGTGGTTGAACTCTTCGGAAACGGTCAGCCCGATCTTCGCGAGGTCTTTGGTTTCCATACCGGCTTTCCAGTTGTTCATCGTGGCCGAGATCAGTTCCTCGTTCGATGGGCCCTTGGCTCCGGTGGCGCATCCCCCCGCAAACACCGACGCTACTAACGCTACACAGATAGTTAGAATTGCAGATTTCCGCACGTGAGTACCCTCGCTTCCGTTATTTGTATCTTTCTCCCGAGGCGCCAGGGATGACGCCGGGTGCTACTATACCTTGCCAGCGTGGTGTTCGCAAGAACATCACGTAAATGGGAGAGGGCGGTGGCGTATGGGAGGGCGCTATCCGACGATGACGAGGTCCGCGTAGTGTTCGGCGATTCGGAGAGGCTTTAGAATCTCCACGAACTCCGCGCCGTCCAGGCCATAGCGAATGACTTTGTCGTCTTCCTCAACCTTGAGCCCCGCGTGCTTTTCAAGGCCAACGGCGTCGAGCAGTTCGCCCGGCGACTTGAAGCCGTCCGTGAAGACGCCTACCTCGTCGCACAGGCCGTTCTGCGCGATTACGAAGTCGAGGCCCGTGTACGGTTGGGGCAGTGTGACGGCCGGCGTGCGGTACATAAGCCGCCGGGGCTGCGCCCCCTCGTTCGACGAAGCCTCTCCGGCAGCAAGGCCGCACCACGCGGAGGGTGCGCCAAAGACTTCCGTGATTTCCGCCTCGGATTTGCCGAGGTATCGGAGGACATCGCGCTTCGACTTTGAGGAACCGCAACCGGCCATAAGACATACAAGAAGAAGCGCCATCCACACGAACGATAATCGATGGATCATTGCAGATACTCCATGAAGTTGCTGTGCTCGCCCGGCCGCGGCAACGCGGTCAAAGATGAGTGGTTGGCAGTGACGTGCGGGAATGTGTCTGCGAAGCTGAGCGCACGGGAGAACCCGCGGAGGACGGACTGCTTATCCCCCCTCCATACCACGAGTTCAAAATGACGGGTCGTGTGGAGCACCCCTCTCCCCCTCCCGGACCATGCGGCGTGAGCCGCCACATGGCCGTTGGCTCACGGCTTTCGCTGTCCTTGCATAGACACGCGGGTCACCACCTCACGCTCCCTGCCAGTACAAGCCGACCTCCCGGCGACGCTTACGCCGAGCTGCCTCCCCATGAGCCTTACTCAATGCAATTATACCAAATATGAGAACATTACGCATTGCGCGATGACGGCCAGCCGGGCCAAATATGGGGGCTTTAGGTATAACTTATTGGTCTTAATTGACTTGCGCCAATCACGCAAGCTATCGCGCGGTCGCGGGCCGCTTCAATCCAAAGTCCGAATCGCCGAGAATGTGCTTGGCCGCAAATGCCACGCTAGGAACTTAGGCCCGGGAATCTCTTGACTGACTACCGTAGCCCGTCTAGAATCTGAGGTATAATGTAAGCGCGAGCCATCGTACGCGGGGAGAACCGCCCAACTGCATGGAGCGACACGGGATGCCAGGGATTGCCTATCTCGCGGTCATGCTGGGCGTTATCGCCTTG
>JADLGB010000270.1 GCA_020849535.1 Candidatus Hydrogenedentota bacterium | reverse complement strand
GTTCTTCAAGCGCTTTCACGACTCGACCTCCCTTTCCGGTCCTGCCTCTTCCTGCTCAATTTCCTGTAGGAGCGCGCGATCCGCGTCGCCGCACGCCCCGAGCAGATCCGGGCGCCGCTCTTTCGTTATGCGAAGGGCCTCTTTACGCCGCCACCGGCGAATCGCCGCGTGGTTGCCTCCCAGCAGCACGGCGGGCACCGCCATGTCGCGGAAGACGGGCGGCCGCGTATATTGCGGCGGGCCCAAAATCCCGTCATAAAACGAGTCCGTCGTCACGGACTCCCAATCGCCTATCACTCCCGGCAGCATCCGGCTGACCGCTTCAATCAGCGTCAGGGCCGGTAACTCGCCGCCGCTCAACACATAGTCGCCCACCGAAATCTCATCGGTGCAGAGCGTATGACTCACGCGTTCGTCCACGCCTTCATAACGCCCGCAGATGAGCACCAAGTCCGGCTGTTCCGCCAGTTCGCGGACAACCGCCTGCGTCAACGTGCGCCCGCGCGGGGAGAGGAGAATCACCCGCGCCAGCGAATTCCTATCCTTCAGACTATCGACCGCCGCGAACAAGGGCTCGCACTTCATCACCATGCCGGGACCGCCCCCGAAGGGCGCGTCGTCCGCGGTGCGGTGACGGTCGTTCGCAAAGTCCCGGATGTCGGTCACCTCGACGGTGAGCCGCCCCTGTTCGATGGCCTTCCCGAGGAGGCTGATCTCCAAGGGCACGCCGAACATCTCCGGGAACAACGTGAGGACGTCAATCCTCATCGTCAACTACATACGGGGCGATATCGCCCACGCGAATCAGACCCGCATCCGGGTCGATGGTTTCCACAAGCGATTCCACCAACGGCAGCATGAGCGAGCCGCCCTCCGGCTTGGCCACCTCGATGATGAAGTGGGCCCGCGTCTCCACGACCTCGCGCACCGTGCCCAGCACCTCGTCGTTGATACCGGCCACTTTCAATCCTTCGAGTTCCGATGGATGCCAGAACCCCTCCGGCCGGGGCTTGCGCGCGGCCTGTTCCAGGAGCACCTGCGCCCGCCGCATCGCGGCCACCGCGTCACGCGTGGTGCCCGCGCCGAGGCGAAGCGTTACATCCTCCTCGTGGCGCTGGGCCGACTCCACTTTGCACCGGAGCACCGGTGCGGCGTTGCCGGCCTGAATGCCAACCCACGCGATCCCGTCGAATTGATAGGCGAGCGCCGGCTCGGCCTGGATTCGCAGTTCACGCCGCGCGGGATTCACCGAACGCACGGCGCCGATACGAAACCACGGACCGGGCATGAGCCTCCTCCGCTATTCGACGATCTGCAGGACCGCCCGGGTGTTGCTCTTGGTCGTGGCCGAACTCAACAGGCTCCGGATAGCCTTCGCGGTCTTGCCGCCCCGGCCAATCACCTTGCCCATATCGTCGGGATGCACGCGCAACTCCAAGACCTGGCCTTCATCGTTCTCGATGACCCGCACCTTCACGTCTTCCGGGTGCTCGACCAGTTTCTTGGCGATAAACTCCACTAACTCACGTGTCTGTGCCATGGTGCACGTCCCCCCCTCAGGAGGTCGCTGCTTCCGCGGCAACCGGAGCGGCCTGGATGTCCTCGGGCTTCTTGCCCGCCGCGAACGCCGCCATCACCCCGTGCGTCGACAGAACCGTGCGCGCCGTGTCGGAAGGCTTGGCGCCTTCGCAGAGCCACTTCAACGCTTTCTTCATGTCGATTTCCGCGAGGGCCTGCGGACGCGCACACGGATGGTACACGCCGATCTGGTCGATGACGCGGCCCCGGGTGCGATCCCGCGAGTCCATCACGACGAGCCGGTAGTACGGCGTATGGGTACGCCCGCCGCGCTGCAGTCGAATCACTGTTGCCATACTGTTTCCTCTTCTCCTCATTCGATAGCGCCCACTGGCGCATCCTTGATCGCTGGCTGTCCAACCTTGGGCCGTCTCGGGGGTCTGACATCCCCCTCGGCCCTTCGGGCCTGCCCCCTTCAAAGGGGGAATTGCTCGCGCACGCTTCGCGGCGCGTTGGAAGGGTCAAGACCCGGTCTTCAACTTGTCCCCGCCACTCCGCCACGCGGATTGGCGTCTTAATTCCCCCTTTGAAGGGGGTGCCCCGAAGGGGCGGGGGATGTTCTTCTCACATCCCCGGCATACGCAGGAGGCGCCGGCCGCCGCGCTTGCCGCCCTTCATCATCTGCTTCATCATCTTCTTCATCTTCTCGAAGTCCTTCAGCAGGCGGTTGACGTCCTGCACGGAGGTCCCGCTGCCATCGGCGATGCGCAGGCGGCGATTTCCGTTGATGATCTTCGGATTCTGCCGCTCCTTCTTCGTCATCGAGTAGATGATGGCTTCCGTATACTTGAGTTCGTCCATGTCGAATTCCTGGTCGCCGAGCATACTCGACATGCCGGGAATCTTCTTCACGAGGTCACCGAGGTTTCCCATCTTCTTGACCTGCTGCATCTGCTGCAAGAAGTCTTCGAGATCCCAGGAGGCCTTGCGGGCCTTCTTTTGGAATTCGATGGCCTGCTCGCGATCGACGACCTGCTGCGCCTGCTCCACCAAGGACACGATGTCGCCCATGCCCAGGATCTGGTCGGCCATGCGCTGCGGGTGAAATGCTTGCAACGCGTCGAGCTTTTCGCCCGTGCCCACAAACTTGATGGGGCAGCCGGTCACCTGAATCAGGCTTATCGCCGCGCCGCCGCGCGCGTCGCCGTCCATCTGCGTCAACACGACGCCGGTCAATGGCAGGTTCTCATGGAACTGCTTCGCGGAGGTGACGGCGTCCTGGCCGGTCATGGCGTTCGCGACGAACAGGATTTCGTGCGGATGCATCTGCGACTGGATGCGCCGCACTTCGCTCATCATCTCCTCGTCCACGTGCAGGCGCCCCGCCGTGTCCAGAATGATGACATCGCAATTGCGCATCTGGGCTTCGCCGCGCGCCATGAGGCAGATGTCCACCGGGTCGGCCTGCGGACCCAGGCTGAACGATTCGACGCCCGCCTGCTCGGCCACGACTTCCAATTGCTTGATAGCCGCCGGGCGGTACACGTCGGCCCCAACCAGCAAGGGGTGACGCCCCTGCTTCTTCAGGTGCATGGCCAGCTTGCCCGCGGTGGTCGTCTTGCCTTGACCCTGGAGACCGACCATCATGATGATGGTCGGCGGGGTCTGCGAAAGGCGCAGGGGAGCGTTGCCCCCGCCCATGATTTTGACGAGTTCGTCGTGGACAATCTTGACGATGACTTGGCCGGGCTGGAGGCTCGCCAGCACTTCCTGCCCGAGGGCGCGCTCCTGCACATCCGCGATGAACTGCTTGACGACCTTGTAGTTAACATCGGCCTCGAGCAGCGCCATCCGGATTTCCTGGAGTCCATCCTTCATGTTCTTCTCGGTCAGTTTGCCCTGACCGCGAAGGTTCTTGAAGGCGCGCTCCAGCTTTTTGCTCAGCGACTCGAACATCGGTTCTCTGCTTGCCTGATCCCGGTTAAGTCTCGTGTAGACACAGTTCTGCCCTGCTGGCAGACTGCGAAGTGTAGCATACGCCCGCCGGACAGTTCAACCGGCGTTCCGGGCGCGGAACGCCGCCCCGGGCAGGGGCCTCCGGCTTGTCGAGACTGCATTGTGCCGGGAGATCTTGCCGGCGATCGACGAGCGTCTCGCGCCCGGCACGCACCTCGACGTAAGGCCGCCGGAGCACCCTGCACCGAGGTCCGAATTTGGAAATCAAGGTCCAGGGCTCGATAGCCGAAATCCCAGATCTGAGATCTGAGATCTGAGATCTGAGATCTCACAGGCCCCGGTCTGGCCCCCGGCGCGCGCGCTTCCCTTGACATGGCTTCCGCACAATTTCCACAATGACGGCGTCTGGTAATGGGCGCTGCGGCACGGGTTTGGAGGAGGCACCACCATGCGACTTTCGAGAAGGCAATTCATCGGACTCATCGGGGCGGCGGGACTGGCGGGCTGCGCGCGGACCGGACTCGACAAAGTCGCGAAGATGGATGTCATGCCGGGCGGTCCGGGGCGCCTCACCTTCGCCAGCATCGGCGACATCCACGTTCTCGACGCACGCAGCACGGGAATCGTCAATCGCGCGGTGGACATGATCAACGCGCGCGAGGACGTGCGGTTCACAGTCATCCTCGGCGATCTGGCGACCGACGGTCAGTATGTGGAACTCAACCTCGCCCAGACTTCGTTGGCGCGTTTGGAAAAGCCGCGTTTCACCGTGCCCGGCAATCACGACGTGAACATGCGCGCCAAGAACATCTACGGCAACTACACGAAGCTTTTCGGCGACCTCGACTGGCGCGACGAGGAAGAGGGCTGGCTGTTCATGGGGATAGACTCCACGAACGACACCAAGAGCGATGTCAGCATCCGCCCGGACCAGCTCGATTGGATCGAGAAGCAGCTCGAAAAGACCAACAAGAGCAGGCCCATCGCGCTGATGACGCATCATCCCTTCAACCCGCAGACCAAGTACCGGGTCATCAACGCCGACGAGGTGCTCGGGATGTTCGCGGGTCACAACCTCAAGCTGATCGCCGCGGGACACTTCCACGGAAACCAGGAAGAGCAAAGCGACGGAATCTTGTTCACGACCACGGCCTGTTGCTCTTCGACCCGGGACAATCACGACGGCACGACCGCCAAGGGCTTCCGCCTCTACCACCTGGACAAGGACAAGGTGACCACGGAGTTTGTGGAGGTCGTGGCCTGAGTGCGCAGTCCATCACTGCGCAGGCGGCGGACAATTCCAATCGTGCGGCAGTCGAGGCCGGCCGCGGCCTCACATCCTGGTGAATGGCTTACCTTGACCTTGAGGCATGCATGAAACGGATCGATCTGCATTACGTGATCCTCATCGGCATGGGCACGGGATTCCTCACGGGAATCCTCATGCACCTCTATGGCGATCCGGAATCTTCCGCATTCACCACCGCGGTGTGGTGCTTCGACCTGCTTGGTAAGGACCTCTTCATTGGCGGGCTGAAGATGATCATTGCCCCGCTCATCTTCGCGTCGATCGTGACGGGCGTCACGAGCCTTCCCAACATGCGCGAAATCGGCGCGGTAGGCGTCAAGACCTTCGCATACTACTTTGTGACTACGTGCATCGCGGTGTGCATTGGTATGGCGGCGGTGCTTGTCATTCAGCCCGGCGCGAGCGATGCCGCCCGGAACGTGCGCGAACATCGCGCGGAGACGCTGCGGGAGTACCGGGAAGCGTACCAGTCCCAAACGGGCCGCGATCCGGCCGCACCGGAGAACCGCGCCGACTTCCTCGCGTTTGCCGCGAAGCGTGACGGCCAGGAGATTGCGGCTACGGATTTCCAGTCCCAGTACGGAGTCATGCAGAGCGCGGAGGCAATGGGTCCCGGCGAGTTGCTTCGTCAAAGCCTGCTGCTACCCGTTCTCAGTAACCCATTCACTTCGTTGTCCGGGTCACCACCCAACTCGCTGGGGATCATCTTCTTTGCGCTCCTGACGGGCATTGCGTGTCTCGCCGTGGGTACGCCGGCGCAGCCGGTCGCGGACTTCTTCAAGGCGTTCAACGCCGTGATGATGACCATCACCCTGTGGCTCATGCGGCTCGCTCCGGTTTGCATCGGCTGCATCATTGCCTCGATGATTGCGACCCTCGGCGTCGACGCGCTGAAATCCTTGCTGTGGTATTGCATGACCGTCGTTGGCGGGATCGGCGTGCACATATGCGCCTTGCTTTCGCTGGTGCTGGTTGTAGGCCGCATGTCACCGTTCAGGTTTCTGCGCGGGATCCGCGATGCCTGGCTCATCGCCTTTACGACAACCTCTTCGGCGGCGACTTTGCCGCTTACCATTCACTGCACGACCAAAGAACTGAAGGTGTCACCCAAGGTGGCGAACTTTACGCTGCCGGTCGGCGCCACGGTCAACATGGACGGCACCGCGCTGTACGAGGGCGTGGCGATAATCTTTCTCTTGCAAATGTACGGCGGGCTGGACGATGTTCCGACTGCGCTCACGGGGGCGAAGTTATTCATCATTTTCGTGACGGCGGTCTTTGCATCCATCGGCGCGGCGGCGGTGCCCAGCGCGGGCCTCATTACCATGGCCATCGTGGCCAGTTCCGTGGGGCTGCCGCTTCACTACATTTTCATCATCTATGCGGTCGACCACCTGCTCGACATGTTCCGCACCTCGACCAATGTCATGGGGGATATGGTGGGCGCGGTGATCGTGAACCGGCTCGAAGGCGATCGGCTCGGAGAGTGATACAAGACACAGGCGAGGGCGCCTGTGCCACACACGCTTGCCCGGCCCTGGGCCGCTCTTCCTATCCTCCGATCCTTGGTTTACTCGAAGACGTGAACTGCTCCAAATAGGCTAAGCATTGGAGATAGACGTGTGGCACAGGCGCCCTCGCCTGTGTCTTCGCTTGGCCCGATCGCGCAGCTTGGCCCCATCACGCTGCTTGGCCCGATCACGCTGCTTGGACCGATCGCATTCCCTTGTCCGATCGGTCCGATCGGTCCGATCCGTCCGATTTCTTCTCCCGGTTTACCTACGAGGCGGAAGTGTCCGCGGGGCCGTCGATATAGATATCGCCGTTCTCCGCGGTGAGTTCCACGCGGAACTGGCCGGCGTTGAGCTGCCCGTTGTACTTGCGCAGTCCAGGCTCGATGTTGCCCGTCAAGGGGACTGCGGAATCCACTTCGCCATTTCGCGCGGTGACCCACAGGTTTGCATCGGCTGTGGGTGGAATTACGAAGTTGAGATTTCCGCGTTCCACCTGCACGTTGTACTCGCCTTGCACGCCGTCCAACGCGAGGATGCTGATGTCGCCCCCGCGATTCCGGATGAAGACTTCGCCTTTGGGCGATTCGACGAGAGTCTTTCCTTCAATCCCGCTGATGGTCTGTTTACCGTACACGTTGACGGTCTTGATCGCGCCTTGCTGGGCGGTGATGGTGACGGGACCCTGGCAGTCCGTGACCGTGACGTCGCCCGCCTGATTGCCGACGTCGAATGGTCCGGCGTCGCGCTTGCAGTGTTCCACCGCGATGGCGCCTTTGACCTGCTCGGCTTCGATGCCGGAACCCATACCCGCGATTGACGTGAATCCGTTTTCCGCGCGCACCTTCAATGCCACGGAGCGCGGACACTTGATGTCGAGGTCAACCCGGTAGTGCGTGCAACCGAGCGCCGCCATGTTGTCCCGCACGGCGGTGGTGATGAAGAGCTTGCCGTCCAACGGTTCAAGCCTTAGGCTCAGCGCCTCGATCGCCGCTTCCGCGTTAGCTTGGGACTGTACGCGCACGACTTTCGTGGCCTTGACCAGGAGTTGGCTGGAGTCCACGCCTTCGATGCGGACGTCACCCAGGATCGCCTTGATGGAGACTTGCATCCCTTCCGCGACCTCGGCGCTCTCTTCCAGACCCCGGGTCACGTATTCCCCACCGTTCCGGGAGGGCGGCGCCGGGATGGGCTTCAACCCTTCCTGGTGAACGTAGATGTTGTCGAACGACGCGTGCAGCGACACCCGCTGCTTCGACTCCAGGTTGACCATCTTGGCATAGGCCAGCGCCCCTTGGGCGGATTGATCCATCGCGACGTCCGGCTGGACCGCGCCATACTGCACGGTTGCGGTCACATCCGGCTTGCTGTTCTCGGGGAGATAGAGGTGAATGGGACCGCTCTCCGAGGTAACGTCCACGTTGCATTCGGGCGCCAGCTCCCGCACGGACACGGCCCCCATGAAGTTGCCCACTTTCAGATCCCCGGCCACGCCCGAGAATTCCGCCTGGCTCCCCCGAAGTTCAAAGGAGCCGCCCTGGCGA
The DNA here is from genome assembly GCA_020849535.1 of Candidatus Hydrogenedentota bacterium. GTDB lineage: Bacteria > Hydrogenedentota > Hydrogenedentia > Hydrogenedentales > SLHB01 > JAHDWY01. The sequence goes on along the minus strand of JADLGB010000270.1, from coordinate 2,200 downwards.
AGCCCCGAGGCGTGCAAAGGGAACTCACCTATGGCACGCACCCGCACCGGGCCGGATATGTCGCGCAGATCGACGAGGCCAAACAGCGACTCCACGCCGACGCCGCCCTTGATCCCCACGACCGCGGTATCGCCGAAGTTGTTGGTGCACAGAAGGTTCACACCTGCCGGCACGGTCACGGTGTAGTTCACCGCGATGGCGACCTTGCCCCGGTTGCGCGTGTCGGGATACTTGGTGCGCACCTCCAGGCGCTCCGGCAGCTCCTTCACGTCGACCTCGATGGCGTCGATGAGTTCATCGGCCACCTCGACGGACTCGGCACCAGCGGAAATCTTCGCGCGCACTTGCACGACAGGGTTATCCCACGTGGCGACGCGGATCTCGCCGAACTCACTGGCGATGAACATGGTTGCATCGGCCTTGACCGGGTAGCTCATGTCAAAGTCACGGGCTGCGGTTGACAGTCCCGTCCAGTCCATTCCGCCGCTCTTGTCGAGGCTTCCAAAGCGCGGCGCGATGAAGTCCTCCGTCTTTTCGCCGAGGATGGTAAGCCATTTCGAGACCGTGTCGAGGATGGACGACGGCGCGTCGGGCCGGTCCGATTGGGCGAGGGCCACCGAGCCGGACATCAGCGCGAGTACCAGTATCACCCGGATTTGGCGAGACGCTACCATGAAGTTCCCCTTCTTACAGTGCCGAGCATAGCAGGTCCGGCGGGGGAAGGGCACGCGCGAGGGATGCGAGTGGAGAGCGGCATGACGAGGAAGCGCTTAGAGACTGCGCTCAACGTAGTAGAGCGTTTTCAGGGCCTGCGCCTGACGCGGTATGTTGGCTCTGAACACGCGATTGGCCCGCTCGCAGCCCGGATTGCGCAACAGGGCCTGACGGGCCGCCGACAGATCCGCATCGAGGGCGAGCACCGCACGGGTCTGCTGCCACTCGCGCAGGTTGCGGGGTGCTTCCGTCCGGGAGCCCACGGCGGCGGCCAAGGTCTGGATTTCGGAAGTTGCCTTCCGGATTTCCTCCGGCGTGGGGCCGCTGGCTGTCGTGCGCACGGGAACAGAGGCCCGCATTTCCGTGCGGGCGGAGGCGCCGTCACCCAGCGCGTACGAGAAATATACGGTGCACAGGCCCACGATACCGGCGGCATACGTGAAACCCTTCAAGATAATCAGAGGCGTCCGGCCACGGGCGCGGCGCTGGGTGCTGCGTTCCGTGCGTGCCGCAACCAGAATCTGCTTGGCCAGGTCTTCGGACGGGCTGAGTTCGTTGGCAGACGCGGTAAACTCGATGGACGCGCGTATCCCCGCCACTTCTTTCGCGCATTCCTTGCACGTGGTCACGTGCCGCGCCGTGGCGGTGGAAATGCCGTGCCCGTCCACGAGGCCTTCCGCATAGGCCAAGAGTTCGAGCTTTGACGGGTGACCTAACATCCCGTAACGATGGTCCTTATACGTAGTCTTTGAAGCGAGCCAAGAGCGGGCGTAAAGCCCGTTCGGCCCGGACTACGCGCGATTTCACCGTGCCCACCGGTGAATCCGTAATCTGGGCAATCTCTTCATACGACAGGTCTTGGAATCGCCGGAGCACGAACGCTTCGCGCTGGTGTTCTGGCAGTTCCCGCAGCGCAGTGTTCACGGCTTCCGAAATCTCGCCCCGCTTGAACGCCTGGAACACGTCGGTACGTTCGTCGCCCACGTGGTCCAGCGGGTCGAACTCATCTTCGGGGCTCTTGCGCCAACTCCACCCCGACGACAAGCTCAGGAACTTCGGACGCCGCTTCCGTCTCATCCATTCTTTCGAGACGATATTCGACGCAATCGTGTACAGGTACGTGGTGAACTTGGCCGTGGGCTGATACCGTTGCGCGTTGCGCACCAGGGCCAGGAAGACTTCCTGGGTCAGCTCCTCGGCTATCTGCCGGTTTTGCACCATCCGGAAGATGTAGTTCAGAACGCCCTTCTGGTGGCGGCGGATGAGTTCTGCGAAGGCATCCTCGGAGCCGGAGGCGTGCTCCAGCATGAGCGTCTCGTCGCCCCACTCCCGAAGTGGGAGACCTTCAGGACCGAGCACCCGAAGCTGCCGCTGCCCTGGGAACGCCGTTACGTTTCCGAGTCCTTCCGCCATAGCTCCCCTGCCGTCACCCTGTACCTGTTCCTGCTGCACTATACTATACCCATGGCCGCGAGAAAGTTGCGTG
>JADLGB010000269.1 GCA_020849535.1 Candidatus Hydrogenedentota bacterium | reverse complement strand
TCACCCTCCTTGACGGGCGCGACTGCCGACCACAGTCTCCACGTTGCCCCCAGCCAGGTTGAGACGATCGCGCGCGCAATAGCGCGGGCCGCGGGCGTCAACGCGCCGGGGCCCGAGGTGGATGGCGCGCATCAGGCATGGGTCGCGGCAGTGGCCGCCGATCTCGTCAAGCACCGCGGCACCTCGCTCGTGATTGCGGGCGAGACGCAGCCGGCCACGGTCCACGCCTTGGCCCACGCGCTGAACGATGCCCTCGGGAACGTTGGTGCGACAGTCACATACACCGCCCCCGTCGAGGCAGACTCCATCGATCATGTGGAGTCCTTACGCACGCTTGTCCGCGACATGGAAGCGGGCAACGTCAACACCCTGATCATCATCGGCGGCAACCCCGTCTACAACGCCCCCGCGGACCTGAACTTCGCCGCGGCACTCGATAAGGTGAGCCACCGGGTTCATCTGGGCCTGTACGTGGACGAGACTGCGGCGTTGTGCCACTGGCATCTGCCCGAAGCCCATTACCTCGAGGCGTGGGGCGATGCGCTGGCATTCGATGGCACCGCGGCGATCATCCAGCCGCTTATCCTGCCCCTCTACGGAGGTAAGTCCGCGCTCGAAATGATCTCGGCACTGGCCGGCAAGGGAGCGGGCGGTTACGACCTTGTGCGCCAATACTGGAAGGACCGGCACGGCGAGACGGGATTCGAAGCTTTCTGGCGCGCCGCGCTCAGCAAGGGTTTCGTGGAAGCCACTGCGCTTCCCGCGAAGACCGTGACAATCCGTCCCGATGCGGCTTCGCAAGCGACACCGGTCGCCGGCGAAGGCGAACTCGAAGTCTCTTTCCGCCTCGATCCAACTATCGGCGATGGCCGCTGGGCCAATAACGGCTGGCTCCAGGAATTACCGAAACCACTCACCAAGATCACCTGGGACAACGCGGTGTTGCTGAGTCTCAACACCGCCGAGCACCTCGGGCTTCAGCTCTTCGACGTCGTCGAGGTGAAACTCAACGACCGCACCGTGAAGGGCCAGGTCTGGGCTCAACCGGGCCATCCCGATAACACCGTCACGCTGCACCTCGGCTACGGCCGCACGCGCGCGGGCCAGGTGGGTACCGGGATGGGATTCAACGCCTATCTCCTGCGCACTTCGGACGCGCCGTGGTTTGCCAAGGGCGTCACGCTGCGCAAGATCAGTTCGGGTTCGCAATTGGCGCGCACGGAATTGCACCAGGTCCTCACTCAAGAAGGACGCCCGCTGGCCCGAGTGGGAACGCTCCAGCAGTGCCAAGAGGAACCTGACTTCGTTCAGCACATGGCACACGCGCCATCCGACGACATGACGATGTTCACCCCGCACAAGTACGACGGCTACGCGTGGGGCATGGTCATCGATTTGAACGCCTGCAACGGCTGCGGCGCCTGCACCATCGCGTGCCAGGCCGAGAACAACATCCCGGTCGTGGGCAAGGAACAGGTCATCAAGCAGCGCGAGATGCACTGGATTCGCGTGGACCGGTACTACAAAGGCGACCCCGCGGGCAATCCCGAAGTCGTCCATCAGCCGGTGCCATGCATGCAGTGCGAAAACGCGCCGTGCGAAGTCGTATGCCCTGTCGCGGCGACGATGCATAGCGAAGAGGGGCTCAACGACATGGTGTACAACCGCTGTGTCGGAACCCGCTACTGCTCGAACAACTGCCCCTACAAGGTGCGCCGCTTCAACTTCCTCGAGTACTCCGACACCAAGACGCCCGTCAAGCAGATGGCCTACAACCCGGACGTGACGGTGCGCACACGCGGTGTCATGGAAAAGTGCACGTACTGTGTGCAACGCATCAACCTCGCACGCATCCAGGCCAAGAAGGAAAACCGCAAGGTGCGCGACGGCGAAATCGTGACCGCGTGCCAGGCGGTTTGCCCCGCGGGCGCCATTTCTTTCGGCGACCAACACGATCCCGAAAGCGTGGTGTCCAAATTGAAACAAGACTCGCGTAACTACGCGCTGCTGGGCGACCTGAATACCCGGCCGCGCACGACCTATATGGCGAAGATCCGCAACCCCAACCCCGAGCTTGAGGCGCCTACGACACATGGCAGTAGTACAGAACAGACTCACGGACATTGACCCGCAGCCTCCCCTGCTGGAGCCGGGGCATGACTACGGCACGCTGACCGACAAGGTTGGCGACATTGTCGATCGCAAGCCGCACCCCCGCGCGTGGATTGTCACCATGGCGGTGGCCTCACTACTGCTGCTGCTGTTTCTCAACGCGGTCGGATACCTATTTGTCAAGGGCACCGGGATTTGGGGCATTAACGTCCCCGTTGCCTGGGGCTGGGCCATCATCAACTTCGTCTGGTGGATCGGTATCGGCCACGCCGGAACACTCATCTCCGCCATCCTGCTGCTCCTCATGCAGGATTGGCGCACCTCCATCAACCGGTTCGCGGAAGCCATGACGCTCTTCGCCGTGGCGTGCGCGGGCATGTTCCCGCTGCTTCACATGGGGCGGCCCTGGCTCTTCTATTTCATCCTGCCCTACCCCAACACGATGGCGCTGTGGCCTCAGTTCCGCAGTCCGCTCGTGTGGGACGTGTTCGCCATCTCGACCTACGCCACGGTATCCGCGCTCTTTTGGTACACCGGTCTTGTGCCCGATCTGGCCACCATGCGCGACCGCGCCAAGAACAAGCTCGCCAAGATCGCGTTCGGCATGGCCTCACTGGGCTGGCGTGGCTCGGCGCGCCACTGGTCGCGTTACGAAATGGCCTATTTGTTACTCGCGGGCATCTCGACGCCGCTGGTGGTGTCCGTGCACAGCGTGGTCAGTTTCGACTTCGCCGTCGGCATTATCCCCGGATGGCACACCACGATCTTCCCGCCTTACTTCGTGGCGGGCGCCGTGTATGCCGGCTTTGCCATGGTGCTGACGCTCGCGATCCCCATCCGCAAGCTCTACCACATTGAAGACATCATCACGATGAAGCACATCGACAACATGGCGAAGGTCATGCTCGTCACCGGGCTTGTCGTCTCCTATGGATATTTCACCGAGGCGTTCTTCGCTTGGTACAGCGGGAACATCTACGAAAAGTACATGATGTTCAGCAATCGCATGTCCGGGTACTACGCCTGGTCCTACTGGGCGCTGATCTTCTGCAACGGATTCGTCCCGCAGTTCCTCTGGTTTAAGAGGATACGCAGCAATGTGTACGCCCTCTTCGCGATCTCTATCGTGGTCAGCATCGGCATGTGGCTCGAACGCTACGTTATCGTCGTGACAAGCCTCGCGCGCGACTTCCTGCCCTCGTCCTGGGGCAACTACCACGGAACGATCTGGGATTGGGCCACGTACCTGGGCACGATCGGACTGTTCCTGTTCCTCTTCATGCTCTTCATTCGCTTCGTGCCGATGGTCGCGATCTTCGAGCTGAAGGCATTGTTGTACTCGCAAAAGCATAACGGCAAAGCGCACTAATCCAAGGATTTCACAGGGATGCACGCTGAACATTCCATAGACGAGGCCGGCCCCAAGGTCTACGGCATGGTCGCCGAATTCGACGACCCGGACCGGATCGTGGCCGCGGCCCAGAAAGCATTTGATGCCGGATACCGCAAGCTCGACGCCTATACCCCGTTCCCAGTCCACGGACTGGACCACGCGGTCGGTTTCAAGAAGAACATGGTGGCGCCTCTGGTACTGTTGGGCGGACTGACGGGAGCTTCGGCAGGCTTTCTCATGCAATACATCGCCGCCGTGCTGCACTACCCGTACTTGATTGGAGGACGTCCTCTGCTCAGTTGGCCGATGTTCATCCCCATTACCTTCGAGATGGGCATTCTGTTCGCGGCCTTCGCGGCGGTCTTCGGCATGTTCGCCCTGAACGGGCTGCCCATGCCCTATCACCCGGTGTTCAACGCGCCGCGCTTTGAACTGGCTTCGCGCGATGCGTTCTTCCTGTGCATTGAAGCAAAGGATGACAGATACGACGAAGTAGAGACCCGATCCTTCCTGGAAGGACTGGGCGCCAAGCAGGTTTCGGTGGTTGAAGCATGAGCACTTCAGTTTCGCAAGAACGCCCGCCCCGTTTGTGGGCAAAGCCCAGGACGGCACGGCCGCTGATGCTGGCCGTGGCCCTCGCGGTCCTCGGGGCCGGCTGCCATCAAGGGATGTGGGACAACTCCCGGATCAAGCCTTTGGAGAAGGCCACGAACGCGGCCTTCTTCCCCAACGGCGGAATGGCCCTCGCCTTGCCCGAAGGCACTGTGCAGTACGGTGCGCCCGCACAGGATGATTTCCTGCATACAGGCAAGATCGACGGCGAGTATGCGACCGCATTTCCGTTTGAAATCACCCCCGGCGTCCTCAAGCGGGGCCAGAATCGCTTTACCATCTTCTGCCAGCCGTGCCACAGCCCCATCGGCGATGGCAACGGCATGATCGTGCAGCGCGAAATGAAGCAGGCGGGTAACTACCATCTGCCGCGCTTGCGTGAAGCCGAGCCAGGCTACTTCTTCGATGTCATGACCAACGGATTCGGCGTCATGTATAGCTACGCGTCGCGGATCACCCCGGAAGATCGCTGGGCTATCGCCGCCTACATCCGCGTTCTCCAATACAGCCAAAACGCACCCGTCGCCGACCTACCGGCGGATGTGGTCGAGCACATTAACAATCCCGAACCGGCAGCATCGCAATCGAGTGAAGAAGCACACCATGAACAATAACTGCGACCACCCCAAATTAGCGCAATTGCAGTCACGCGCGCTTGTCATAGGCGGCGCAGGCGCCGTCATCTTCCTGGTGGGAGGGCTCTTCTTCGGACGCGAAAAGTTCTTCCAGTCCTACCTCTATGCCTTTCTCTTCTGGAACGGGCTGGGACTCGGCTGCCTGTCGGCCTTGATGCTCCACCATATGGTGGAAGGCCGCTGGGGATTCATGATTCAGCGCATCCTCGAGGCGGGCACACGCATGATTCCCGTGATGTTCGTGGTCTTCCTGCCGATCCTGTTCATCGGCTCAAGAGTCTTGTATCCCTGGATGCCAGGCGGGGCACTGGCCGATAGCGAATTGATCCACGAAAAGGCCGGCTACCTGAACACAGGTTTCTTCACGATTCGCTCGTTTGTCTACTTCGGCGTGTGGATTGGGCTGACCTTCCTCCTGAACAAGTTCTCGCACACGCTCGACAAGAGCGGTGACCAACGCCTGGGTTTGCGGATGCGCTGGGTCAGCGGGCCGGGCCTCGTGCTCTACGTGCTCACGATCACCTTCGCCTCCACCGACTGGGGAATGTCTCTCGAACCCGAATGGTTCTCCACAATATACGGTCCGCTGTTTATTGTGGGTCAGGGGCTTGCATGCCTGGCCTTCTCGACCATCATCCTGTCCAAGATTGCCCAGGACAAGCCCCACGCGGACGTGATGTCCACGGACTACTTCCACCATCTTGGAAGTCTGATGTGCGGGTTTGTCGTGTTGTGGTCGTATATATCGTTCTCGCAATTTCTCATCACCTGGTCGGGCAACCTGCCGGAAGAGATTCCCTGGTACCTGAACCGCATGAGCCCCAGCCTTAACGTTGTGGCGGTGCTTCTGATCGTCTTCCACTTCGCGCTGCCCATGTTCATTCTCATGCAGCGCCGAGTGAAGCGGGGCGCCACGGCACTCGTGGTGATGGCGGTCTGGATTTTCGTCATGCGCACGGTTGACGTGTACTGGATTATCACGCCGGCGTTTCACCCGAAGCAGTTGGGGTTGCACCTGATGGACTTCGCGGCACTGGCGGGCTTTGGCGGACTTTGGATCTACTTCTTCGTCGCCCAGTTGAAGAAGTACCCTTTGCTGCCCCTCAACGACCAGCGCATGGAAATGGCCCTGGCGAAGAGTGGCAACGGGCATTCGGAGGCAGTAGAACATGCATAAGGACACTCACGAGACCGGCACGAACCCCGGTTATGAGACGCGCGACGTCTCCGGCGGCCCTGTCTTCTGGGCGTTAACCACGCTCGCCGTCATCACGGTCCTGTCCGCGATTATTGTGTTCGGCTTCTTCGCCTATTTGAAAGCGCAGCCATCAACTCCCGTGGAGCCGCTGCCCATGGCGCTGGAGCGTGCACTTCCGCCCACGCCGCGCTTGCAGGCAAACCCGCCGCTGGACCTCGAAGCGTACAACGCCGCCATGACGAAGAAGGTCAATTCGTATGGCTGGGTCGATCAGGCTGCCGGCGTTGCGCACATTCCCGTGGATGTTGCGCTCGAAATCGTCGCCAAGAAGGGCCTGCCTTCCGGCATCGAGAGCCATCACCCGAAGCCCAAGCAGGAGCCCGCACTGCAAGCGCCCGGCGGCGTGACGCCCCCGGCCGGAGCCGCCCCATGAACTTCCAGTCGCATGGCAAACAGGTGTGCGCGCTGATGATTGCCGCCACGCTATGTGTGGCCTCTCACGCGCAGGTGCTGACGGCCCCGGCGCCCCCTGAAGTGGGCATCGATCAGAAGCTAGAAAGCCAGGTGCCCCTCGACCTGACCTTTCGCGATGAAACGGGCAAGACCGTGACGCTGGGAAGCCTCATGGGCGGAAAACCGGCCATCTTGTCTCTGGTCTACTACGAGTGCCCGATGCTTTGTGGCGAGGTCTTACAGGGAATGCTGACCGCGTTCAACGAACTGGACTTCACGATCGGCAATGAATACCAGGTGTTGACGGTGAGCTTCGATCCCAAGGAGACGCACGAACTCGCCGCGATGAAGAAGAAGAACATGCTCGAGCACTACCGCGCTCCTGAGGCTGCGGCGGGCTGGCACTTCCTCACCGGCGACGAAGAGAACATCAAGAAGCTCGCAGAGATCGTGGGCTTCCGGTATCAATACATTCCGAGTTCGGACCAGTACGCGCACGGTAGCGGCATCATGGTGCTGACGCCCGAGGGCAAGGTGTCCCGCTACTTCTACGGGATCGAATATCCGAAGCGCGATCTGCGTTTTGGCCTGATCGAAGCCTCCGAGAACCGGATCGGCTCGTTGGCCGACGAACTCCTGTTGCTCTGTTATCACTACGATCCGATGACGGGCACCTACGGACTGGTCATCATGAGCGTTCTCCGGATTGCCGGTGTGGCAACCGTATTGGGGATCGTGGCCCTCGTCGGAGGCATGCTGGTCCAGGAGCGCCGGAAGCGGCGCAAGGCTGGACGTGCCGGCGCTGCGGGATCGACTGAACCGGTACCTACTCGATAGGGGTATCCACCGCGGCATTTTCTGTGCTGGCCGCCGCGTGAACGGATAGAGAAGGATTCAAACGTGTTTCGGGTAATGAACAGCAGAGTGTTGTAAAGCTTTATGTCAAACGTACCATTAGCCCCAGAACAGGCCTCGACGATCGCTCCCAAGATCGACCTGGTCCTGTACGTCCTGACGGGACTGAGCGCCTTTTTCCTTTTCGCGGTTTGCGCGATACTGGTCTTTTTGGCAATCCGATACCGAAAGGGCACCAAGGTCAACAGAGTCATCGAAAACCCCGACGCAAAAGCGCTGGAACTTACGTGGACGATTATCCCGACGATCATGGGGATTGCCGTGTTCGTGTGGACTGCCCTGGTGTACTTTGAGTACTCGCGGCCTCCGGAAAACGCCATGGAAATCCTCGTGACCGGCAAACAGTGGATGTGGAAGATCCAACATCCGAACGGCAAGCGCGAAATCAATCAGTTGCATGTTCCCCTGGGTGTTCCCGTGAAACTCACGATGACTTCCGAGGATGTCATTCACAGCTTCTTCGTGCCCGTGTTCCGCGTGAAACGCGACGTGCTTCCAAACCGCTACAGCGACTTATGGTTTGAAGCGACCAAGACCGGGACCTTCCATCTCTTCTGCGCCGAGTACTGCGGCACGGACCATTCCCGGATGGTGGGACAGGTCGTCGTGATGGAGCCGGAGGAATACGAGCTGTGGCTCTCTGGCGCGAACGTGGGAGTGCCCGCCGCTTCGGCCGGCGAGAAGCTATTCACCAAACTCGGCTGCGTAACGTGCCACGAGGGCACCAGCCCGCGCGGTCCCGCGCTGAAAGGTGTCTTCGGCAAGGAAGTCCAGCTTCAGACCGGTGAAATGATCGTCGTGGACGAAGATTACATCCGGGAGTCCATCCTGAATCCCCAGGCGAAGCTGGTCGCAGGGTATCCGCCCCTGATGCCGACCTTCCAGAATCAGATCCGTGAACAGGATCTCTTCACCTTGATCAATTACATCAAGTCGATGAGCGACGAGCAGAACGCAAAGAGTGGTACCACATCATGAGCACTGTAGCCATTGCCCCCGAATCGGCGTTGATGCCCAAGCGGCATTACGCAAACGTCAGACACAGCGTGGCCTCGTGGCTGTTGACCACGGACCATAAGCGGATCGCCATACTCTACCTCGTGTCGATCACGCTGTTCTTCGCCGTGGGCGGGTTCTTCGCGATGATGGTCCGCCTCGAACTCTTGACACCCAAAGGCGACCTCCTGGACGGCGACACTTACAATAAGATGTTCACCCTTCACGGGATCATCATGATCTTCTTCTTCTTGATCCCCTCAATTCCGGCGGTACTGGGGAACTTTCTAATACCGCTCATGGTGGGAGCCAAGGATCTCGCGTTCCCAAAAATCAACCTCTTTAGCTGGTACCTATACATCATCGCGGGCGTTGTCGCGGTGACCGCGCTCGTCAAGGGCGGTGTGGACACCGGCTGGACCTTTTACACCCCTTACAGCAGCACCTACGCGAAGACAGAAGTCTTCCTGGCGGTCAGTGCTGCGTTTGTGGCGGGATTCTCATCTATCCTGACCGGATTGAATTTCATCGTGACCATTCACAAGATGCGGGCACCCGGCCTCACGTGGTTTCGTCTTCCACTGTTCGTCTGGGCCCATTACGCGACGAGCTTGATTCAGATTCTGGGCACGCCCATAATCGCTATCACGCTGGTGCTCGTCGCCGTGGAGCGCATTTGGGGCAAGGGCATCTTCGACCCGAGCCTTGGCGGTGACCCGGTCCTGTTCCAACACATGTTCTGGTTTTACTCGCACCCCGCCGTGTACATCATGATCCTCCCGGGGATGGGCGTCATCAGCGAAGTGATTACCTGCTTCTCGCGCAAGCGCATCTTCGGCTACGAGTTCATCGCCTTCTCGAGCTTGGCGATCGCCATCGTCGGGTTCCTGGTCTGGGGACACCACATGTTCGTCAGCACCCAGTCCACCTACGCGGGCATGGTCTTCTCCTTCCTAAGCTTCCTGGTAGCGGTACCTTCGGCAATCAAAGTCTTCAATTGGACCGCGACCCTGTACAAGGGCGAGATCACCTTCGAAGCCCCCATGCTTTACGCCTTCGGTTTCATCGGCCTGTTCACCATCGGCGGCCTTACAGGGCTCTTCCTCGCGGCCATGGCGACCGACATCCACTTCCACGACACCTACTTCGTCGTGGCCCACTTCCACTACGTGATGGTGGGTGGCATGGTGATGGGCTTCCTGTGCGGCATCCACTACTGGTGGCCGAAGATGACGGGCCGCATGTACCCGCCCCTGCTGGCGAGCATCGCGGCGGCCCTCGTGTTTGTCGGGTTCAACTGCACCTTTTTCCCGCAGTTCGTCCTCGGCTACCTGGGCATGCCCCGCCGCTACCACGAATACGCGCAGGAGTTCCAGGTCCTCAACGTCATGTCCACGGCAGGTGCATCAATACTCGGCCTTGGCTACTTCATCCCCGGCGTCTACTTTATCTGGTCGTTGTTCTGGGGCCCGGTGGCCGGTCCGAATCCCTGGCACGCGAAGGGTCTCGAATGGCAGACCACCTCGCCGCCGCCCACGTTCAACTTTGAAGAGGACCGTCCCATCGTGGTCGAAGAAGCCTACGCCTATTCCATAGAGGGAGCTGAAAGTGTCTCATAGCAGTGATTCGCTCGTCGCCCATCATTTCGAGGACATCGAGCAACAAAACGAATCCGCCGTCTTGGGCATGTGGCTGTTTCTTGCCCAGGAAATCATGTTCTTCGGCGGTCTCTTCGCGGTCTACCTCGTCTACCGCTACAAGTACCCGGAGGCGTGGGCCGCGGGCAGCACCGACCTCGACATCGTCCTGGGCACGGTCAACACCGTCGTCCTGCTGGTAAGCAGCCTCACCATGGCCATGGCCGTCTGGAGCGCCCAGACCGGGCGCCAGAAGGGCCTCGTCCGTTACTTGCTCGCGACCCTGGTGCTGGGCAGCACCTTCCTCGTGATCAAGGCGTTCGAGTACTACGCGAAGTTCGTGCACCACCACGTGCCCGGCGCGTCGTTCTCCTTCCACAGCGAGCACTTCCCCAATGCCGATGAAGGCCACGTGCAATTGTTCTACTGCCTGTACTTCATCATGACCGGCATGCACGCTCTGCACATGGTCATCGGCGCAGGGCTCTTGATATGGCTCATTACGCTTGCGCTGAAGGGCAAGTTCGGCCCCGACCGCTTCATGAAGGTCGAGTTGACAGGATTCTACTGGCACTTCGTCGATATCGTGTGGGTGTTCCTGTTCCCCCTGCTATACCTGATCAACCGGCACCACTAACTGGGAGTGTCTTGACCTATGTCTCAGCATGTTGTTCCGCCCAGCGTCTACGTGAAGGTGTTCGGCGGTCTCACGATTCTGATGATCCTCACCTGGGTGATGGCCTTCGTCAACCTGGGCGTCTTCAACCCCGTCGTGGCCGTGACGATCGCCATCCTCAAGGCCCTGCTCATCGTGCTGTTCTTCATGAACGTGAAGTACAGCAGCCGCCTCACCTGGGTCTTCGTCGCCGGCGGCTTCTTCTGGCTGCTGATCCTGTTCTTCATGGTCATGCCCGACTACCTTTCGCGCGACTGGCAGGCCCCGGTTCAGCCCTGGTAAGAAACGCCGCGGCGCGCATAGTCCCTGGGGCTTCACATCCCCCTCGGCCCTGCGGGCCTGCCCCCCTTCAAAGGGGGAATCCTGAGGGCCCTTCGGGCCACGCATTTGTGGACCAATCGTCTACGTGTTGCTCCAAGGTTCCACAAAAACATACAAAATTAGTTTAGCAGCATTCCCCCTTTGAAGGGGATCAAGGGGGATGTTCTTCCCTTCTTCTTCCCCAATTCCGGGTGCCTCGGGCAAACCAATTCAATGCCCATCCGCCGCCCATGAAACCAAACTCCCTCTCCAGGTATTCATTCTCCCATGAACAAGTGTTTGGCCCTCGTCATACTTCCATCGCTCTTCCTGCTCTCCATCGTAGCGGGCGTCGCGCACCACATGGGCATCGAACCGCGGTTCCCCTCGTCGCCCGCCGTGGCCGAGGAGTGGACCGCGCCGGATTCAGATCGAGTGACAACACCCCGCGACGCCGTTTCTTCGAAACGCATGGCCGCCAAGTCCGCACCCACGACGCCCGGCGACCTCCTCCAGGCCAAGGCACCCCGCTGGCAGTGAACGTTTCTGGGAACGCCACGCACCAGCGTGGCATCTTCGGCCTCGCCCCATGCTCCCCAAATACCATGCCAGAGAACCGAAAGCGCCCGACCTGCACGCCCAGGCCCCTGGATTTCTCGTTTCATAACATAAGGGGCAATCAACTCAAAGAGCACAGCCGAGGGCGGCTATGCCACACGCGCTTGCCCGATAGTCTACATTGGGTTTTCCTCACTCAAGAACTGGGCAAAGCAAGTGCTCCAACGGAAGAAGCAACGACACTTCGGTTCAGAAAGACGTGTGGCATAGGCACCCTCGCTTGTGCTCTTGGCAGGCTTTTGTAACGCCCGGTTTCCACGCCCGGGCGTCTTCTTTCCCATTGACAAACCCACCTCCGTACGGTACAGTATTACTGAAAAAGATTTCAGATATTTGATTCGCCTCCATCAACACTAAATTGACGGTAACCCATTGGAACGCAGAATCTTACATATCGATATGGACGCCTTTTTCGCCTCCGTCGAACAGGTGTTGAACCCTGAACTCAAGGGCAAACCCCTGATCGTCGGCGGTGACAAGACTGACACCCGGGGCGTGGTCTGCACGGCCTCCTACGAGGCTCGCAAATACGGCATCCACTCCGCCATGCCCCTGACCCAGGCCAAGCGCCTCTGCCCCCACGGCATTTTCATGCGCGGCCACTACGAACATTACCGGGCCGCCTCCGAAAAGGTCCGTGCCATCCTCGAATCCGTGTCGCCCCTGGTTGAGCCTGCGTCCATCGACGAAGCCTACGTGGACGTCTCCGGCTCGCAGCGCCTCTTCGGGGGTGACGACGCCATTTCCTCCTACATCAAGGGGCGCATCCGCGAAGAAACGCAATTGCCCTGCACCCTCGCGATCACCCCCAACAAGCTGGTGTCGAAAATTGCCTCCGACCGCGCCAAGCCCGACGGTTACCTGCGCATCGGCGCGGGGGAGGAGGCTGCCTTCTTGCGCCCCTTGCCGCTTGCCAAACTGCCCGGCGTGGGACCCCGTACCCGCGAGGTCCTGGAAAACCTGGGCGTGTTGACCGTCGGAGCCTTGGCCGATCTGCCCTTGGCGACCCTCACCGGCGTCTTCGGCCCCGGCGGGTACGGCCTGCAACGCGCGGCCCGCGGCGAATCCACCTCGGCCGTCGAACCCGAGTCCGTGCCCAAGTCCATCAGCCGCGAGACCACCTTCGAGCAAGACCTGCTGGACTGGGCCCACGTCGAGCGCATCCTCATTTACCTGACCGAACGGGCCGCCTACGCCTTGCGCGAAAAGGGCATGGAATCGAAGTGCGTGACCTTGAAGGTGCGCTACGCCGATTTCAAAACCAACACCTTCGCCCACACCCTGCCCGAGCCCACGTGCCTCGATGGCGATATCGTCCGCGTGTTGCACAACCTCATGCCCAAGGCCCGCGAACGGCGCGCCCGCGTGCGCCTCATCGGCGTGGCCCTCACTTCCCTGAACTACAACCAGCACCAGTTGCGCCTCTTCGGCGGCAAAACCTCCATGAAATGGGAGAAGGTCCTTGAGAGTGTCGACAAGGTCCGCGATCGCCACGGCTTCGAGTTCATGCGCAGCGCCAAGTCCATCGCCATGGGCCGCGACGTGGAGTTGGCCACCCCCTCGTTGTCGCGCTGAGGAAGGGAGGGAGAAGATGTCCCAGTCATTGGCACGTGTCGTGGTTCATTGGGTGTTCAGCACGAAACAGCGGAGACCCTGGTTGACGGAGCAGGTGCGGGAGCGGTTGTACGCCTATATGGCGAGTGTGTATGAGCGCCTCGAATGCCATGCGCTTTTGATTGGAGGAACCGCGGACCACGTGCATGTCTTGAGCGTGTTGTCGAGGAACCATGCACCGAAAACAGTCGTCGAGGAAGTGAAAAAGACAAGTTCCAAATGGATTAAGACAGTGGGGCCCGAGTTCGCGGATTTCCAATGGCAGGGTGGATATGGTGTGTTTTCCGTAAGCGAATCCAAAGTGGACGCGGTAAGAAAGTACATCGCCGGACAAGAGGAGCATCATCGGGAAATGACCTTTCAGGAAGAACTCCGAGGGTTATTGAAACGGCACGGGATCGAATTCGATGAACGGTATTTGTGGGATTAGGCGAGAGGGCCGCCCCTTCAGGGCTTGATCGTGGGGGGGGCCCACGAATACCCAGGGCGGCGCTTCGCTCTGCCCTGGGCTGATATGGAGCCGCCCCGTTGGGGCTCCGGACATACATACCTATGTCCCCGGACGTACACAATACATTTGTTATGGAAAACCGTTGTGAAATGGATAGGGAAGGCCCAAGGGGCTGTTTAATATTGCCTCGGAGAGATGCCCTAGTTTACCGGTACCCCCATGAACAAACTAGGAAGGAACGGCCTTGTATTACCCCAACAACCGGTATCGCCTCCCCTCTCAAACACGCCAATCCCCATCACCCCCGGCACATCATGTTCTGGGACCACAGGTGCGCCACACACCAAAACGCCCGGCGTGGCATGCACCAAAACCCCCGGCGTGCCACGCACGAAAACCCCCGGCGTGCCACGCACGAAAACCCCCGGCGTGCCATGCGCCGAAACCCCTGGCGTGGCATGCACCAAAACCCCAGAGTCACCATCTTCTGGAGCCCCAACGGGGCGGCTCCATACTAGCCCAGGGCAGAGCGAAGCGCCGCCCTGGGTCAACGGCCCATTTTTTATGATCAAGCCCTGAAGGGGCGGCCCAAGAAAACATCCTCGAAGACCCCATGACCCATCTTCACGTCCATAGCAACCATTCCCTGCTCGAGGGCACGGCGGAACCCCGCGCCCTCGTGGCGCGGGCCGTCGAATTTGGCCTCAAGGCCTTGGCCTTGACCGACACCGGCGGCCTCTACGGGGCCATCCCGTTTTACCGGGCGGCGGTCGAGGCGGGCGTTAAACCCATCCTCGGCGCGGAACTCGACGGCACCGTCCTGCTCGCGCGCGACCGGGGCGGCTACGCCCAACTGTGCCGGCTCATCACCGCCTACCATCTCGACCCGGACTTCGACCTCGCGGACCAGATCTTCGACGACAGCATCTTTGTCCTCGCCTCCGACCTGGGCCTTATCGCCGAACTGCGCACCCGCGGCGTGCGCCCGCTGGTGGCCGTCACCCACTATGGCGGCGCGCGTTCGCGCTACAGCGCGGCACGCGCCCGCGAATTCGCGCTCGCCCACGGACTGCGCCCCGTCGCCGTCACGCCCGTCTACTTCATCGAACGCGATCACCACCGCATTCACCGCGTACTGGCGGCGATTCGCCACAACGCCACCATCGATACGCTGCCCTCCGGCGGCATCGCTCCCCCCGAGGCCTGGTTCCGTTCGCCGCGCGAACTCGAACGCCTCTACGAAGACTGGCCCGAAACCATCGAGAACATCGCCTGGGTCGTCGAGCGCTGCAACCTCGAACTCGAATTCGGCCGTCCCCTCTTTCCCGAGACTGAACTGCCCTGCGGCGAAACCCCCTTCTCCTACCTGTGGAAACTGGCCTTCGATGGCGTCAAGGACCGTTACCGTCCGCTCCGGCCCGAGGTGACCCGGCGGCTCCAATACGAACTCGATGTCATCAACCAACTCGGGTTCGCGCCCTACTTCCTCATCGTGACCGACATCGTCCGCTACGCCCGAGAACACGGCATCCCCATCGTTGGCCGCGGTTCCGCGGCCAACAGCCTCGTCTCCTACGCCCTCGGCATCACGCGCGCCGAACCCTTCAAGTACGACCTCTACTTCGAGCGCTTCCTGAACCTGGCCCGCACGGATTGTCCGGACATCGATCTCGCTATCTGCTGGCGCCGCCGCGACGACGTCATCGACTACGTGTACCGCCGTTACG
>JADLGB010000268.1 GCA_020849535.1 Candidatus Hydrogenedentota bacterium | reverse complement strand
TTGGTCAGCTCGTAGACCTGCTTCTTCAGTTGTTCGATCTGCTCCACGGTCACACCTTGACTTGCCGCGGGCGGTGGCTCCGGAGGCGGGTCCTGTGCCCAGGCCGCCCAGGCCAATGCGGCCACAACCAGGCCGCCCGCCCAAAGACGCACTCGAGTCTCCATCGTCTCTCTTCCTTCCGTTCGAGGGAGACCTCCGGTAGACCGGTCGCGCGTCCGCTCATCTGTTCCATGTTCCTCTCCAATGCACCTCCGGTGGTCCGGCAGGCGCTTGTCCGCATCTTGCCGGTTTATGACTCCTTGGCGGTCGGTTGCTGCACGCGAATCCGCTCTTTACGATCGATCTGCACCACCCGGCCGTCGTGGACGGTCACCTCCACGGAGCCATACTTGAGCGAGTGGATCGCCTCGAGGATGCGCTGCGCCGTAAGCTCATCCGACGAGGCCGGGCTGATACGGGCAAGTGAACTGAGTGGATTCTTCGTGTTCATAAAATACCTATTGCCTATCGTATATATAGGATTTAATTGCCGAAAATGAACGTGTCCTGAGCCTAAATCTGATACATCGGCACGTACGCTTCATCACCCGGCATCTCTACTCCATTCGCCAAGTCCAGTATCGTTCGCCTCTCAAGCAGGTCCGCCATTGCGTCTCGAACCTCTCTCATCACCGGTCTTATCCGGCACAGCGACATATCGTCGCACCCTTCGCACTGAACCGGATTCCGTGTCCGTGAGCAAGACGTTGGGGCGAAAGGTCCATCCAGCGTGCGGATCACCTCCGCCAAACTAATCTGGTCCGGAGGCCGCGCCAGCATAAACCCTCCCGCCGGACCGCGTCGGCTGATGAGGAGTCCTCGTTTGCGCAACTGCGTGAGGGTAGCCTCGAGAAACTTAATCGGTATCTTCTCCTCCGCGGCGATTTCATCAACGGGAACCAAGCGTTGACTACCATAGCGCTTCGCCAAGGTGGCCATGGCCTTGAGTCCGTATCGTGCCTTGGATGTCAGCATAGTGGTAACCAATTAACCCTATTGGTTTAATTGGCCTTGTATCAGACCTAACCCTCCGGTGTCAATAAATAATTCCTATCGACTTAGTTGACAATATCATATCCAGCCGCGGTTGTCAAGACACATTTCAGCCCCCAGATTACGATCTCGCGCTTCAACCGGCGTGCATCGCGCGCCAGCGGGTCAGTACCCCAGCACATCTCCGCGGAATTCGTTCACCCGTGCTATCAACGCCTCCACAAGGGGGGAAGGGATGGCCGCCTCGTTCAGCACCTCGGAAAAGTGCGCCACGAATTTGTCGACGTGCGAATCCGTGAGGCCCTCGTTCACCGCGCCGAAATGGGCCGAGCGCAATTCCAAGCCAGAGCGCTCGTAGGGACCGCCGGCGACTGTGTTCATGAAGGTGCAGAACTTGTGACGCAGGAGCACAGGGTCGATATTGGCGAAGAAAGGTGCCAGATCCTGGTCCCGAAGGACCCGGTTGTACAGGTCATCCACGATGCGCTCGATTACTTTCGAGCCACCCAACTCGAAGTACAGCGATTCCATCGGCCACCTCCATTGTGCATCGCCGGTGCCTATTATAGACGACCCTCGCGGCATACACCACCGAAAGCCGGGAGATTGGCATGCCGCGCGGCGCCAGGGGATCTCTTGCCCGGAACATGCCATTGCCGGGAAACGTTGCATGCATGCATTGTCGTATCCTCGCCGATTAACTTCCCGGCATCCTTCCGAATATAATCGTCTCCCGGATAGAATGATGGCGAAAACTTACTATGAGCTATGTAACTAGGTCTCCAGAAGGGCTTTCACGGGACCGCCGGGCGTTTCAAGAAGTGAGGTAGGGGACGGTGCGCAAGTTCGAGTGCAACGAGCGAGTGATCTTTCGCTTCGACGGAGTGACCCATCGAGGGCGCGTGACGGCGGTGGAACCTAAAACGCGGCGCGTTGTCACCGATTCGGGAAAGCGATTGGTGGTGCCGGTGCGTAGTCTGCGCGCGGCCGCGAACCGTTCTCTCATTCTGGAGACCCGGCTCGATCGCAACCTGCGTTCAAACCGGACTTACGGTCCGATGATGCAGCAGTTGCTCTACGCGTTCGACGTGGAGGCGCTCTACGAACGTGTGCACACGGTGGACTCCATGCGACGCTTCCTGCGCCAGGAGGGAAAGAACCCCGCGACGCGTTTCATCCACGTGATGAGCCACGGAACCGTGGGACCGGGGAGCGGGACCGCCTCCTTGCATCTGACCTTTGGCGATTTGAATCTGGTCGAGCAAGCCGATGTATTCAAAGATCTCCCGGACAAGATTCTTCTCTTCTCCTGCTGCCAGATCGGGAAGGACAGAGCGGTGTTGGAACTCATCAAGGAGGTCAGCAAAGCGGCCGCGGTCATCTCCTATCGCGTCGACGTGAACGACTGGTACACCAACCTTGCCGAAGCGTTGCTCTACGAACGCCTGCTGAACAGCACGATGTCGCCACAGAAGGCCGTCAGAGTCGTGGGAGAAGTCCTGGATCTGATGGGCGTGAAGGTACACGGTGTGGTCACGCGCAAGCCGGTGCTGGTCTGTGTTTGAGCGTTGCGGCGCAGTCCGGGCTACGGGGCGTGCAACATTTCCACGCCGTGATTGAAAACAGTCAACGTCTTGCCCGGCGTGAGGTTCAATACTTCGAGCAGGCCCTTGCCCTCTGTGATCGCGTCGGCGGGATCGGGCTGCGGCTTCACGAAACAGTCCGCCAGCATCGCGGCAAGCGCCACCAGGGCCGCCAGACCTCCCTCATCCCGGGCGGACTGGATCTCGCGTTGCATCCCGATCGCCGAGCCGATCGTGGCGGGTATACCCCATTCCTTGGCAAGCAGCGCGCCGGCCTCCGGGTGCCCCATGCCGAAGACCTTCAACTCATCTTCGATGCGCTCCGCTCCGGATCGTGCTCCATTCAGTTCTGAAGCGCGCCGGGGAAACGCGGCGGCAAGGGCCAAGGTACCCACGGCGTGCAGAAGCCCTGCCGCATAGGCGGTAAACCGCAACCCTGGCTCGGCCTCTTCCGCGAGTGCACGCGCCGTCACCGCGCAGAAGCGGGAACGCGCGAGGTATCGTTCGTAGTCCAATAGAGGTTTGTCGAAATGGTTGCCGGCAATAACCGACAGCATCGCCACTTCACACACACCGTCTACCCCAAGCAGGGCCGTCGCCAAGTTGGCGTCGATCACTTTGCCGGGCAGCCCGTAGGCTGCCGCGTTGGCCACGCTCAGCATCTTCGCCACTACCGGCGGGTCGCCTGATATCACCGCGGCCAAGCTGCGGACCGAACCCTTCTCTCCCTCCATCGTCGCCCGGATCCGGTCGACCGTGTCCGTGAAGGTGGGCAGTGCATCCATACGGACAAACCGATCCACAATGTCTTCCCGCATCGGCGTCACCGGCGCGGCCGACGCCGGCGCCGGGGGTGGGGGGGCCGGTTTGGCTTGCGCCCGAACGGGAGGGGCAGGTGCGGCCGTCTTCGGGGTGTGAGGCGGGGAAACCGGTTCCTTGGGTGGAGGTGCCTGCTGCTTGGATTCCTGTTCTTCCTCCGGCGTCGATCCGGCCAAGGCCGTCTCGCCGGGGTAGTAGCGATCGATGGTCGCCAGGATATCGTCAAACTTGCAGAGCATGGGCTTGACGGTCAACCCCGTGATCTGTTCCAGCCGCGAGATAGTCTCTTTGTCGAGCGGGCACGCCATACCCACCGTCAACAGACGTCCCAACCGGTCAATGGGAAGCACCAGGCATTCCTGGGCGATTTCTTTCGGCACCAGCGATATGAGGTCCCGCGGGATGAAGTAGCTCTTCAGATCGATACTAGCGATGCCGGGCTGCTTGGAGAGGAACTCGTGAACCTCTGATTTAGAGGTATACCCCAGCGTCATCAGTATCTGGAGGATGCGGCCGCCCTCCCGAGTCTGGGTGGCCAAGGCTTCGTCCAGTTGCGCACGGCTGATCAGCCCGTCTTCGACCAGCATCTCACCGATCAGTTGAGACGACCTATCCTCCCGGAGGCGCGGGGGCTCCCGGTGTCTGTCCTTGTGGTGCTCATGGTGCGGCGCGGGGGCCGGACCACCCAAAGGGGCGGTGTTGCGCTCCGAAACTTCCACGTGTTCCCCGCAGCGCACACACTTGACGGTCTTCCCCAGCAGACCGGGCGGACCCTTCATCCGCTGGCCGCAACCGCATGTAATCACAAGCATTGGTTCGCTGATACTTGCTGCTCCAAAGCGAAACGCGCCAAATGCGCCCGCCACCTCCACCGTTTTCCGTGAATCGGCCCGGAACTGCACCCGCAACTCCATACTCGGGCTCAGACCGCTCCTTCGACCTCAGTGTAGGAGCGGAGGCTATGGGAGTGCAAGCAAGTGAAGATGCTTCAGGCCATCTCGCGCTTTTCGAGGGTCCGGACCGGGATGAACACTCTCAATGTCCAGGATGAATAGCCAGTCCCCGCCTCTCCGCCTTAGGGACTTCTTATGGCATGGGCGGGGCGGGAGGCTCGCACCGATGGGGGTCAAGAAGGAGGGATGTCAAGTTGTGTCCAAGCGCAGCAATCGCCAAAGGTGCTCAACTGCCGAATTTCGCCCGTTTCGTACACATCAAGACACACTGCCCGCCGGTTGTCCGTCTCCGCAGGCTCGATTCCGCGCGGGAACTCAAGGCTATCTTCCCCAACGTATGCAAGGCCTGATGGCAAGGCAAGCTCGGTACGTGCCGTCAAAGGCCCGCCATTGCGGCGGCACGGTACCTCGGCCTTCTCCTTCGTGAAATACTCGATACAATGAGCGTTTGGAGACGTACAAATGACGTCGGTATTGTGCTTCTTGAGTGTTTGAAGCGTGGCGAGCGACGGATGATTGATGTGCCCCTCGCCGCAGGAAATCACCGCGACCGTCTTGGTCTTCCGCCTCTCACAAACTGCGCGAGCCTCAGCGGATTCGGCCTTCCGCGCCAAGTGAAAAGGTGACTTCCTCGAAGCCACTGCCCACAGATCGTCACAGTTTCCCTCTCCCCCATGGTGCGGCGCGAGGACCGCGCGGGAAGACAGTTCGTGCAAACGCCCGGGTTCGTGTTCCGCGCGCACGCGGCCCCATTCCTTGTCCACCACGTCGCCGCCCAGCGTCACGACGGCTTTACCAAACTGAACCTGAAGTGCGGCACTGAGCAGGTTCTCTTTCTGGGGCTTCCTATCCAGCCGTGACGCCATCGCAAGGACTTTGCACATGAGTCGGTCCTTGGCCTCGCACGTCGGCGCGATACAGCGGATCCTTATCCGTCCTTTCTTGGAAGGTACGAGGGCGTCGTACGACGCGTCGAATGCATAACTCCTGCGCCGGACCGCATGCCGGTCAAACGCCAACAGGCTCATCTCCTGCAATTGCCTGTTGAACACGCTCTTGGGCTTGTAGCATCTCAACATGATACGAGGCGGGATCAATGGATACAGGAAGAAACCGCAATGGAACGCCGGCGACTTGCCCGCCAACCCCTCGGTCCCTCCTAGAAGCACGTTAACGCCATTGAAATGATCGCAGTCATAATGCGTCAACGCCACGAAGCTGAGAGCGTAAGGTGGACCCTTGAGGGGAGCTTCATCCGGAAACCATGGCGATTCCAGATAGTCGCGCACGGACGCCGCATCCGACTGATTGCAGTCGACAATGGCGTACCGGCGGGACTGCCCTTTGGCGCGGGGTGGAAAACTAATCAACGTGCAGGAACCTTGCCCCACCGCGAAAAACACGAAGCGCGTGAATTCCACCCTCTTGCTCCCCGAACTCGCGACTTCACCAGGACAGATTCCTAAACGGCACTAAGGCAGGGGGTCGTCCTCCAAGTCTGAACGGACAGCTTCCTCCGTGCAGGGAACCTCGGCGGACTCTGGGTCGGACACCCTCGGAGAGGAGCGCGCGTTTGGAAGGAGTTCGACATTGCATGGCTTCTGTCCATCAAACACGCAACGAACAGGATCGCTCTTCGGATCGAACCATCCATCCATCGCGACTTGGCCCACGATGTCAAATGTCTTGTCCCTGAACCACTGATGCAGAATCCTCGAAGATTGCTGCCCGCCGGGAACGAGGCCGGCATATCCGGTGCCAATGGTCCCGACACCCGCGACAATGACACAGTACCGTTTCTTGCCAGGTGGGCTGTCCGGATTTGGCACCTTTGCCAATAGGAAATGATCGGTTATGGAGATAGCGTTATACCCGTCGCTCGCGTCCGGAATGTGTTCCTTCGTCGGGTAGTAGTCCTTGGGGTGGGCCTTATCCCCGTTCAGCAAGGCAAGGTCGGTGTCACGGAATTCATACTTGCCACTGAGTCCCAAGCGATTCCAGTAGTACTCACGCAATATCGAATTCGATTTCGTAGATCCGACGAAAATGATGTGATGATCCGCATAATCCTGCGGATCGAAGGCTACTCCAGGTCCACATAGAATCCGGTCAATGTCGCGGGGCCTAATGCCGATCGTGTGCAGATCGCGATCCAGCGCGGGCTGCATCATGTACTCACCCCAACCGGCCGACTTCAGCGTGATGAATTTGTGGAATTCCCTCCGTAGTCCCGCAATCCATTGAGAACTGGCCGGATCGCATTGCGCCCGTTCGTCGAGGACCTTAGCGATTCCGTCAAACCACTTCATGGAGTTCTGACCCTGAACGATCAGCACCTTATCGCCCGGACGAAAGCCCAGCACGCTCCGAACCGCATGAACGACCACTTCTGAAAGCTGAGGGCTGGGCTCCGCCGCATTGGCTTGTATGATCGGGGGCTCGGCGAGATTGTCTTTGTCCCAAGAAACGGTTACTTCTTGTCCCAATTGGACATCAGGATACGTCCACAGTCCCTTGTCAACAGCGCAAAGGCGCGTTTCCCCGTGCTCATTCAGCCGGAGCAGCACAATGATCTTGTCACCCTTGATTGCGGTGACCGTTGCCTTTGTCCTGGTTTCACTGCGCATAGGTGCTAATATGCCACCTTTGTTCAAGAGTATCGTCCCCCGCTGTAAGATAGTACCTACAGGGCATGTGACCCGTTACGAACGCTCGGGCTTTCCCCCTTAGAGTTTGTCGACTTTTCCGGTCAAATCTTTAGAGGTATTCGTATCTATGTGCCAAAGGATGCATAAACAAGCCCGCAATGTCAAGTCTATCGGTAATCGTATAACTTCTTGTTATTTAGTGCTTTATGATCCGGCGCCCCGTGCAGCCGTCTGAGCCCGCGCCACCGGAGGTCCTGCCACTTGGGATTCACCTTGCGAAGTCTGGCCCAGGGGCTGGAAGTGTCTGGTCCCCACACGAAACCGCCGAGGCATGATGCCTTGAGTGCTCTTGGCAGGCAGAATCCTAGAAGTGCGTTGCACAGAAGTCGATTCGTGCCCCAATACTCTCCCATGCGGAGTCCGCCGCCGTTTAGAGTTGCCTTGCGCAAGCGGCGAACGGCGATTCCCCGACAGTTCTTTGTTGATTTCAGGCAACTAAACCGATAAGATAAGTGCGGTATCGCGCGGGGGCGCGATGCAGCGGTAAGGGGAAATTCAACGCGCGAAGGGGGAAAGACCATGTCACGCATGACACTCCTGTTGCTGGCCATGTGCCTCATATTCGGCACGACGAGCGCTATGGCCGAACTCGAAAATGTTCAGGTGGGAGGCGAACTCCGTATCAAGGCGGACTGGATCATTAACTGGGCTGTCGAGCCCGGGCCATTTGAAGTCCGCGTGCCCGCCTCCTTGCTACCGCGCCGCCCGATTGGCGAGTTTGTCTCCGGTGCGCCTGCATTCAATGGATTGGGACTTGTCAGCCCATACGCCTTCGACGACAAGACCAACGATCTCTACCTGATCGAGCAGCGCACGAAGCTCAATGTGAAAGCGGATTTCACGAATGATGTGAGCGCGTTCATCGAGCTGGAAAGCTACGATTTCTGGGGCGAGGACTTCCGCTCGAACTATGTCACGGGCGTAGATAGCCGCGCGAACAGCAGCGACGATGTCGAGGTCTACCAGGCCTACATCGAAGCCGCCAACATGTGGGGCACTCCGCTGCAAGTGCGAATCGGCCGCCAGGAATTGGCCTTCGGCAGCCAGTGGCTCGTCGGCCCCAAGGATTTCGGCCCCTTCTATCGCGGCCGGTCGTTTGACGCTCTGCGCCTGACCTACCCCGGCGAGTCCTTCCGGGTCGACGCGTGGGCCTCGACCCTTGCTGAAAGCGGCATCAGCGAACAGGACGGCGACGTGTGGTTCTACGGCATTTACGCCACCTGCACGGCCATCGAGAACGTAACCTTTGACGCGTACTGGATGTGGGTCCGCGATGCCCGCAGCCTGAACGACACCAACTTCATTGCCCCCATTGAGTGGCTCGAAGATGTCTTCAGCGTGGACGATTACGACACCACCAATCTGCACACCGTGGGTCTGCGCGCGGCAGGCGCCTTCGGCGCCTTTGACTTCGACGTGGAAGGCGCGTACCAGTTTGGCGACGCCGACCAAGTCGGTTTTGGTTTCAAACCGTTCCTCTATGGTGATGACAGCGCGGACTTCGACGCCTGGGGTCTTACTGCGGAGGCCGGCTATACCTTTGATATCGTCTGGAATCCTCGCGTCTTCTTGAAGTACTCCTTCTACCAGGGCGAAGACAACCGCGACCTGGCCTTCGGCGATTGGATCAATCCCTTCTATCGTCCGGAATCCAGCGTCAGTTTCAACCGCCTGTTCTCCAATGACATGTACAACGGGTTCTGGGACCTGCAAAATGACTTCTCGAACGGTCATGCCTTCACGCTGGGCGCGATCGCGCATCCGAGTGAGAGCCTGGATCTGATCGCCGACGTGAACTACTACCTGGTGGATGAGCCCTTTGACAGCCCGGCTTACTTCACGGTAGGCAGTTGGCGCGTTCCGCTGGCACCGGCCCTGTCCTTCTGGACGGAGGAAGGGGATGATGAGCTGGGTTGGACGACTGACATCATGCTCGTCTATCACTACAGCGAAGACTTGATGTTCTCGCTGCACTGGTGCCACCTGTTCGCAGGTGACGCCATTGAAGACGGCGCCTTCTTCGCGAACAACGGCCTCGTCTTCGGCGGGGGCTCGGATAAGGACGACGGCGAGTTCATCACGTTTGAAACGAGGATCTGCTTCTAACGCGATCGCGTAGAGAGTACAAGCGCAGACGCCCACCCGAAAGGGTGGGCGTCTCGCTTTTCCACTCCGGGAACGCCAGGCGCCAGCTTGGCAACTTTGGCGTTTCCACGCAGAGTTTGAGAGTACCGAATTCTCGCATATTGTCCGGGCCCGGCGAAAAGTCCCGATCGGACGATAGATAATAGCTTAGCCCGCTGAGCCGCAACCAAGCGAAGAAAGCTGTCCACCGATTTCACCGATTACACCGATTCAAGAAGTAGACCCAACACGGGGGATCGGGCGTCTCGCCCGTGGTTTGGATACTCTTGAACGCAGAGGCGCGGAGTTCGCAGAGGAACGCAGAGTGCGAAGCCAAAGACGAAGATGAAGAGATTGTCCACAGATTACACCGATGAACGCAGATTGAAGAATGAAAGGCGGGATCAGGACTCAATCGAGTCCGCAGATGACGCCGATGCGCGCCGATGAATGAGGGAATGTCTGATAAGGGCTCGGATTCCTGAGGTCTGAAGGACCGGCGCCATACTAGCCCAGGGCAGAGCGAAGCGCCGCCCTGGGTACACAGGGTCCCCAATCCTGAGCGCTGAAGGTGCGATCCAAGGAGCAGGTCCGCAACAGGATGAGCGCAGTGCCCTGCGAAAACCCTCGCGAGAATTCTCGGATTCGGACCGGCAGTTACCAAAGTCACGGGAGGCTTCAGAAGGGGGGCACAGGCGAGACGCGCGTGCCCCCCCTTCCGCATCGCCTTTCTGAATCGGTGCAATTGGAGAAATCGGTGGATGAACCTCTTGGTTGCGGCTGTGCCGCGTTGGGTTTTCATCGTTTACCCTTCCGGGCTGAAATCACCCAAGATGGAGAAGGGGGCGCGTTGGCGTTCCCAGGCTTGACCTGCCGTTTTGGGGTTGCATAGTGTTACAGTGTCTGAATAGGGGGAAGGCAAGTACGGGGGGCGCGTGGCTGGCCCAGAGCCAGTTTCCTCTGTGGTTCTTCCATCGGTGACTGGCTTCTCAGAAGCACCTTGAGGGAGGACTCTGTATGAACGTGGGGCCATTTCAGATTGTCACACGGCGACCCTTCCCCTGGGTGGCCCAAGCGATAGAGCTTGGCCAACGGTGCGTGTGCTTTGGGGACGGATCGCGGACGCTTCGGTGCTATGATGCGTCTGACTTCAACCCCTTCTGGGCTACGGCGCTTCCGGAAAAGCTCGAAGGGGCGCTGTGTCGCATCTCCGGTGATGGCGGGATTGTTCTCGCGCAAACACACAACATTCTGACGTCCCGTGGCACCCTGCTGCGCCTGGACCTGGAGTCTGGAAAAGTGCTGTGGCAGGCAAAACTGCCGCGATATTCCCCCCGTGTCCCCTGTGTCGTCGGGCAATACGTCTTCCTGGCTTCCGACAGGCGAATTCATGCATATGATGCGGACTCTGGCCGCTTGCTGTTTCAGACGGACTACGTGCTCGCTTCCGCCTCTCTGCTTCACTGGCAAATGACCGGAGAACTTATTGCGGTAGACGTTCGCGGGAGTCTCGTCGCGTTTAGTTCCACGTCTCTCGAACTGATGCGGACTTTCGATCTGGGGCTACGCAATCCTGAAGTGTTCATGGTATGCGATCACCACATTCTGGTTGGAAAGCGCGATGCAGGGATTCATGTTTTTGATGCCACGCAATGGAAGCTCGAGCGCACCTACAAGGTGCCAGCCTATTCCGAGTGCCTCTGTGATGGCGACAGAGCGTACGTTCAGACGATGCAGGACAACGTAGACGGTCATCGATTCGGTTCATTCGACCGGAAGAGTGGCGACCTGATGTGGGAAGTTGCTGTGCCGTTTGACAAGCAGGGGCCAGTTCATTCCCCTCACCCCTTGTTTGTGCGCCAAGGGTATCTGTGGATATGGGACTGGGATGGACCGGCTCCTCTGTACGCATTATCATCGGATACGGGTGAGGTCCAACGTGCCTACACCACGGATATTGCCCAACGCATTGAGCCATCCTGCGATCCTTGTCTCAGGCCCGGCCGGCCTTTCCTGGCGAATGGAAAGGTCTACGCGTCGGTAGCCGATGAACTGTGGTGCTTGGAGAGTTAGTGTATATTTCGCAGCGGGAAAACTCCGTGGGCCACAGCGAGTTGTGCAGCGGCGAAACGTTGGCGTCATCAGCACCATTAGCGCGCGGGCATCCGTCCACTTCGCACCAATTGCTTCGCGCCTTCCCGATAGCTCAGGCCTGACAGGACGCTGCGATGCTTGGTGAGAGAATTGCGCACTCGCTCGGGCTCCGCGTAGCTGTATTCGCGCAGCGCCCAGCCGGTCGCCTTCCGGATGAAGAACTCTTTCTCGGGCGCGCGGCGCAGGCGCGACCAAACGAAGATAGCCGTCCACCGATTTCACCGATTACACCGATTCAAGAAGTAGACCCAACACGGGGGATCGGGCGTCTCGCCCGTGGTTTGAAAACACCTCGCCCCAGTGACGTCGAGCCCTCGAAATCGTCCTCTCGGAAAAGATGCGGCCCCATTCGCCTGAACCCCACTAACCGCATATCTCACCGCCCACCGCATAGCGGGCGGTGAGATATGCTCTGGCAGTGGCCCGCAGGCTCATTGGTGGGGATTTCTCACCCGCACACAGTGTGGGCGGAGTGATTCAGACCATTCGTGCCGAATCCCTGAGCCAACTTAGGATATTGAGTGAACGTGGTGCGCAGGTGAGAAATCCGGACTAAGGCGTTCTTGAACGAGAATCCTTAACGGCCTTCAAGATATCGCGGGTGGTCGCATTGGTTTTTATGCCGGGAACGTCGAAGGGCGATGCCGGCAATCGCCTGTATGTGACCGCAAACGCGTCGCCACCGCGCCTCGTGATCACGACTTCCTCTTTCCGCGCAATATCCAGCACTTCCGCGAGTCGTTGTCTGGCCTGCGAATAGGTATACACTTTCATGACGATCACTCCACTAAGGGGATACTCAAACTGCGGGCGTTGTTTGCCAAGGCACGATCCAATGTCAGAAGCGGCAATCGACTGTAGACCGCGCACTCCAGAAAGTATGCATCATACGCGTAGATGTTAAGTTTCAACGCGAGTTCGAGCGCGGCCTCAATATCGATCGACCGCAGTTCCACGGGAATTGATTGCGCCGCATTCCACGCACTGGTCAGGTCGGCCGATGCCAACCGGCCTATCTTGAACAGGGCCGTAAGCGCGTTCCCCAATTCGGACGGAAGGAATTCTGGAGCAACCAGTTCCTGCCCGGCGGTTTGATTGATGATCCAATCCCGCTCGGGTTCATCCAGCACTACCGCCAAGAACGCGCTCGTGTCAGCGACTATCTTCATATGTACAATTGTACAATTTCATTCGCCCAAAGTCAAACATGCGAGGTCCAAGTCAAAAAATAGAGGAAGCACTCACATGTGCTGTCGCCATCCCCCGGCAGCTTTCAGCCTGTTATCCGTTTCTTACTTTTGGGACGGGACAGTAGGAGTGATGAAATGCTCGGCCGCTGCTTCGAACGTCCCGCATCCCGTCATGCCCGCGAACGCCGGTATCCATCTTCAGCACAAATAGAAGTTTACTGTCCCCATTAATTCCCCATTAATTCAACGGCCTCGTCTTCGGAGGCGGTTCAGACAAGGACGACGGCGAGTTCATCACGTTTGAAACGAGGATCTGCTTCTAACGCGATCGCGTAGAGAGTACAAGCACAGACGCCCACCTGAAAGGGTGGGCGTCTCGCTTTTGCTGGGAACGCCAGGCACCAGCCTGGCGGCTCTTTTGCTCACTTTGTGCGTATTGGAGTTTATTTCCCTGAATCCGGTAGTTGACCCCGCTCAAGTGTGGTAAGAGGTTGGCCGAGTATGCTTTGCTCTCAGATGCGAGTTCCCGCGGCGGACAAAGGACAGTGCCCGTGTTTTGCAACTTAAAGCCTACTCGAAAGACGGGGTCGGTCCCGTTCAACGGCCGAATTTGGGAGGCACACACGGGCGCGGAAATCGCGGGAGAACGCCAAGATTCAAGAAGAAGACGTTTCTTGGCATGGAAATCAACTCACGGGTTAGCGCTTTGATGCGTCGTAGGGCTGACCGTTCCCGTCAATACGGCGCCAAACGTCGTCTTTCTCTGGTGAAGACAGAATACCGTAGCGATGCGGGCGGCGGTACGCGTTGCCGAAAATGGCCTTTGAGCGTCGCTCGCGAAGATCATTGAGGTCGAAGTCGGCGATGAACACGCCTTCCGAGTCGTCTGCCAAGACTAGACATTTACCACCGGGATCGTAGGCCACGGAACGGCCGTTTTGATTGGGCCCGGGATAGTTGGCCATAGCCACACCAACTTGATTCTCCCAGGCACGAATCTTGAACTGGTCAAGTCGCATTTCTTCGAGAGTGCAAGCGTTTGGCGTAAGGATGAGCTCGGCTCCTTTCAACATTAGGATGCGGGCACTCTCCGGCTGCTCCCGATCAAAGCAAATCATCGCGCCCACGTGCACAGGGCCGGCTTTGGTGTCCAGTAGACCGGTATAGAAGTCTTCGCCTGGTGTCATCGATGCCTCCATCGG
>JADLGB010000267.1 GCA_020849535.1 Candidatus Hydrogenedentota bacterium | reverse complement strand
GTACTCGATTGAAGGCGTCACTCCGGGTGCCCACTGCCTGTGGGCTGCCGCGCCCGGCCGCGAACGGCGCTACGTGCAGTACTGCACGTTGTCGCGGCCGCAGAGCGAACTCGATATCGGCCTCTCGCGGGCAGGCAAAGTGACGGGGCGTGTGGTCACGGAGGACGGCCGCCCGATCGCCTACGCGTGGATCGAGAAGCCCATGTCGCATTGGGGGGCGGGCAACGGCCTGTTCGAGATGTGCGACGAGCAGGGGCGCTTCGAATACGATGGCCTGGAGTTTGGCAAGGAGGTGACCCTCCACGCGCGTATACCGGTCTACCATGCGGCTTGTGGCGACCCCTATCCGGCGTGGAAGCAGGCGGGCGTATGCCAGAGTTTGACGTGCCGCGTTCGTGAGGGCGGCGAGACGCCCGCGCTGACCTATGTGCTGAAGGCCGCTCCCGCAAATGGCGACGTCACACCACGGGACTGGCCGGAGACAGCTTACCTTGGTGCGGTGTCCGGCATTGTGACCAGCGAGTCCGGCCAGCCTGTACGCAGTTTTCACGTGCTGTTGCAGCGTCCCCGGACCGATGCGTACGCCTCCGGGTTCGCCTCCACGCTCGAGATCAACTCCTGGGACAAGGGCTTCGCGTTCACCTCCGATGATGGCGCCTTCACGCTCACGACGCGCGAACTGGAGCCCGGGAAGTACGTGCGGGTTTCGGTGGTGGCGGATGGATACGGCGAAGCAATACAGGACACCGTCTTGGTGCAGCCTCTCGATCGCCCCGGCGGGATTCCGCCGCTGCTGTTCCGGCTACCCGCACCGGCGCAACTTATGGTGCGCGTGCTCGACATATGGGGCAACACCGTGCCGGGCGCGCATGTGACCTTGCTTGATCCGATCAGCCAACGGCAACACCGCGACTGGATTGATGGCCGCCTGACTGGGGCCAGGTCGGTTGATCGTGAAACCGCTGAAGACGGTACGGTGCGTTTTGACAACTTGGGCATGACCTCTGGCGATATTGCCGTGTGCAAGGAGGGCTACGCCTTCGCACGGGCCATCTGGCGCGGAGAGCCCGTCGTCAATTTCGAGCTGCAGCCCCCATGCTCGGTCGAGGGCGTCTTGTTCGATGCCTGGGAACGGCCCCTGCGAGACGGCTATGTCACCTTGCTGCGCTCGGACGCGGAGACCTGGGATTACTTCTCGCCTGAGGATGACTCGTATCAGCGCGTAGTTGTGCCCGGAGACGCGGGCCGCGTCCAGATCGGAAACCTCCCTCCGGGTCGTTACACACTCAAGGTTGATGCAAAGCCGGGAATGGTCCAAATCGGAATCGACCCGAATGGCGAGCCGGTGACCGTGGTTCCCGCGGACTCTCACCTCTTCTATCAGGAAATCACGCTGGAAGAGGGAGACGCCTACCGGTTTTCGTGTCCTGACGACTCGGCCCACCTCAACCCAGAGCCTTGGCAGACGGTGGGGGTCACTCCAGAAGACCTCGAAGTCCGGTCCTTCATAACCGGCACGTGGGTGAGCGCAAACAGACTGCCTAACGGGAATGCCATTTACGGCATCGAGCATTTTGGGCGCGACGGCAGCTACGAACGTTACTCGTATACCATCAATTCGATACCTTTTGAGGAATCAGGCCATTTCAAGGTCTCCGGCGGGATCCTCTGGCAACTCTCCGATACGGCCGGACTGATTTACTCTGAATGCGTCCTGTCGGCGGACGGGGAGGCACTCACATTGAAAGCCGTTGGCTCGGACTTCTCCAATATTTACCATCGCGCGCAGGGCCTCGACGCCGCGTGCGCGGAGGCGGTTGCACTGGTCGGCCCACCCCCGCCGATGCCGTATACGCCAATCGATCCGATTCCGGTTGACACGGATCCGGGTATCGGAACGTTTGGTTTAGCCGGAGAGTATTGATCTCAAAGCGGCTGCTCCGGGTCTGGCGCCCCAATCACTCCCCCCGTCGACGAATTGGCCTCTGTGCATAAGGCGCGGTATACTAAGCGCTTTCCACGTGTTATATCCGTTCTTGTGTGGAGGAGTCTGGCCATGATTTCGTGTCTGAATCCTGCTACGGCTAACGTTCCAGAGCCGGAGGCGTATATCCGTTTGGCGGCCAAGGCTGGGTTTGCAGGCGCCGACCACGGCGCGGATTTTTGGGCCGCTTGGGTCAGCGCCACGTCGCTGGACCATGTGAAGGGCTTCTGCGAGGCCGAAGGGTGCGTGATTGCCCACGGCGGCCTTCCGGTGAACTTCCGGGAGGGGGACGACGCTTTCGAAGCCGATCTGAAGGCCCTCCCGGCAATCGGCGGAGTCATGAAGGCCTTGGGTACACGCGGCATGGCCACGTGGATCATGCCCGTAGCGCCCGCGGACGCGGCAGCGTTTCGCCGGATGCACGTCACGCGGCTGAAGCGTGTCGCGGCGATTCTGGCGGATCATGGTTTGAAGCTCGGCCTCGAGTTCGTCGGCCCGAAGACATCACGCGCCACGGGCGTGCCGTTTGTATACAACATGCCGGGCATGCTGGACCTGTGCGCCGAGATCGATGGGCAGACCGGCGGCCTGCTGCTGGACAGCTATCACTGGTACACCTCCCACGCGACCGTGGACGATATTCACCACTTGTCCGCCGCGCAGATCGTGCACGTCCACATCAACGATGCGTATCCGGGACCCATCGACGAACTTCAGGATATGAAACGCATGTTGCCCGGCGAAGGGGTAATCGACTTGAAAGGGTTTCTGGGCGCTTTACAGCACATCGGTTACAGCGGTCCGGTGGCGGTGGAGACTTTTGACGATGCACTGAGAGCGCTCGCGCCCGAAGAGGCCGCCCGCCGTGCGGGTGAGTCCATGAAGCGCGTCATGCAAGGTTTTGTTTGAGAGAGGATCTGATGTCTGATACAAAGCAGTTGGTCGAGCCCAGGACGCTCAAGGGATTCCAGGATCTGCTCCCCGAGGATCTCATTCCGCGCAAGGCGGTGATCGCCACCATCGAGTCGATCTTTCAGAAGTACGGTTTCTCGCCTCTCGAAACGCCGGCGCTCGAGCACTTGGACGTGCTCCTGGGCACGGGTGGCGAGGAAACCAATAAGGAGCTGTTCCGCCTTGAAAGCCCGGAAGGCGAACCTATCGCGCTACGCTTCGATCTGACCGTGCCGTTCGCGCGGCTGCTCGCGCAATACCCCGACAAGCTCAAGGCCCCGTTCCGCCGCTATGCGATGGGATCCGTGTGGCGCGCCGACAAGCCCGGTCCGGGGCGCTTCCGCCAGTTCACTCAATTCGATGTGGACGCGGCGGGCTCTGACTCCGTGGCGGTGGATGCGGAGATCATCGCGATCATGTCCGAGGTGATGGATGCGCTCGGCGTTTCGGACTATGCGGTCGTGATCAACAACCGGAAGATCATCGACGCGCTCTTGCTCGCCTGCGGCATTGATGACTTGGCGCGCCAGAAGCACGTGCTGCGTGTCATCGACAAGCTCAACAAAGTGGGAATGGCCAACGTGCGCCTCGAACTGGGTCCGGGCCGTATCGACGACAGCGGCGACCCGATTCCCGGTGTAGGCCTGGACGAAGCGGTGATCGACAAGGTCGTCACGTTCGTCGGTTTGAAGGGTGGCACGCGCGCCGAAGTTGTCGCGCGTTTGACCGGCGCCTTGCCCCACACCGAGGAGACCGCGGCTGCCGTCAACGAGATGCAAGTGCTCGCGGACGCGCTCGCGGCGCTTGGCGTGAGCGAAGATCACGCGGTCTTCGATCCCAGTCTCGCGCGCGGGCTCGACTACTACACGGGGCCCGTGTTCGAGACCGTGATCCGGAGCGCCCCGGAATTTGGCTCTGTGATGGGTGGCGGACGCTACGATGGCCTGGTTTCGCGCTTCATGGAGCGGGCAATTCCCAGCACCGGGATGTCCGTGGGACTGGACCGGCTGTTGGCCGCACTCGCCCATTTGGGGGCCGTGTCGACCGCGAAGACCTCCGTTCAAGCCCTGGTGGTCAGTCTGGGTGGCGTGCCCGATGCTGAATCCCTGCGCATCGCAGCCGAGTTGCGTGCCGGGGGCATTCGCGCCGAGGCCTACTTCGGTGCAAAGCGCAGCATGAAAGTCCAGCTCTCGCATGCGGACCACTACGAAATCCCCGTCGCGGTGATTGTGGGGGGCGACGAACTCGCAGCAGGAGTCGTGTCCGTCAAGGATCTGCTTGCCGGCAAGCGGGAACGAGCCGGCATCGGGGACCGAGAGGCTTACCGTCAGGCTGGCAAAGCGGGGCAAGTCACCGTGCCGCGAGTTGCCATGGTGGAAACCGTGAAGGGGCTTTTGCGGGATCAGGGGTAGCATCCGGGGGTAGTTCGCGAATCCGAATAGCGCGAAATCCTCGCAAAGCGGTCGAGTCCAGTGCGTGGCACTGCTCCATTGTCAGGACTCTCGCAATTGCCCGAGGCCACATGTTACACTCATGCGTTTAGATTTACGGAGTTTTTCCCATGCTAGGATTTCGGTCGTTGGTGCGTGAGGCCTTGGTGGAGGATATCGGCCAAGGCGACATTACGACCAATGCAACGGTCCCTCCAAACGTACGGTGCAAGGCAAGACTGTACGCGAAGCAGGGCGGTGTGCTGAGCGGCATCACCGTGTTTCGCGCCGTTTTTGAAGATTTGGATGCGGACATCAGCGACTGGTATTCCCTCGAGGATGGGACGCAATTCACTGTGGGGCAGGACATTGCGCTGTTTTCAGGTATCACGCGCGCCATCCTGGCCGGGGAACGCGTGGCGCTGAACTTCGTACAACGCCTTTCCGGCGTGGCCACGTTTACGGCGGCGTTTGTGGCGGAGGTGGCAGACCTTGGCGTCCGAATCTGCGACACGCGGAAGACGACGCCGCTCATGCGGAATCTCGAGAAACAAGCGGTAATCCACGGAGGCGGCGCCAATCACCGCTTTGCCCTCTTCGACGGCGTCTTGATCAAAGAGAACCACATCACGGCGGCGGGCGGTGTCACTCAGGCGGTGCAACGTGCCCTCAAGGGCACCCACCATCTGATGAAGATCGGTGTCGAAGTAACCAACCTCAGTGAGTTCGATGAGGCGCTTGCATGCGGGGCTGACGCGGTCCTGCTCGACAACATGAGTGTGGACGAAATGCAACAAGCCGTGGACCGCACGCGGGGAACGAAAGTAGTGCTGGAGGCGAGCGGCAACGTTTCGCTGGACCGGCTGCGCGCCATCGCCGAGACCGGCGTGCACGTCATATCGATTGGCGCGCTGACGCATTCCGCGCCCGCCATCGATCTGTCGCTTGAAATCACCAATGCCTGAGATTGTCCGGAAGCCGCCTTTATTGGCGACCCCCTTGCATACATTGATTGTCGGTTCGCGCGTTCTGGTGTATGAGGAAGTCACGTCCACAAACGATCGTGCCCTGCAACTGCGCGGTCATGGCATCGTCGTCGTCGCGGACCGTCAGACCGCCGGACGCGGCCGCCATGGGCGATCCTGGGCCAGCGCGCCCGGTTTGGGGCTGTGGTTCAGCATCGGTTTTGACGGACCCTGCGAAGGGTTGGCATTCGCCGCGCCCCTCAGCGTGCGCGATGTCTTGAATACTTACGGCTACGCAGCCGTCAAGTGGCCTAATGACGTGCTTCTCAATGGGAAGAAGGTGTGCGGTATCCTCCTGGAGAGCCGCCGGAACCGGACTGCTTTGGGAATCGGCATCAATGTCCATCACCAGGCCGCGGACTTTCCCGAAGAGCTGCATGCGAAGGCCACGTCAATTGAATTGGCCACCGGCCACTGCGTGGATCGCGGAACGCTGCTGAGGGATGTGCTAACCTCCCTCGACGCGCGCGTCGTATCTCTGCGCGATGGACGGTTGGATGCCATTCATGCGGAGTGGTCGGACGCCTGCGGCGCGGTGGGCCGGCGTGTGCGCTATCGCGATCGCGTAGGCACTGTTCGCGCCCTGGATCGCGATGGCGCGTTACTGGTCGAAACAGACAGAGGAATCGAGCGCGTGCTGCTGGGCGAAATTGTGGAATTGAACGGAGCGTAACCGCGTGCTGCTGGTAATCGATGTCGGTAATTCGCATACGGTTCTGGGCCTGTATCAAGGCAACGAGCTTGTTGCAAACTGGCGCCTCGTATCGTCCTACCGGACGGCCGACGAACTGCGCGTCCTGTTTACGATGCTCTTTCAACAGCAAGGCCTGGATCCGCAAGCAGTGAACGGCTGTTGCATTGCGAGTGTGGTTCCGCAATTCAACCACGCGCTCGATGTGGTGTGCCGCAAAGCGTTTGGCGTTGTTCCGCTATTTGTGGGCCCGGGCATCCGCACGGGCATTGTCATCAAGGTGGACAATCCCAAGGAGGTGGGGGCGGACCGCATCGTCAACGCGGTGGCGGCCGTCGAGGAATACAAGGGACCGCTGATCGTCGTGGATTTCGGGACCGCCACCACGTTCGACGTCATCTCGGAGGCGGCGGAATACCGCGGCGGGGTGATTGTGCCGGGTCTGCAGATTTCTGCGGACGCCCTGTTTGAGAAGTGCGCCAAGCTCCCGCGCATCGAGATCGCGCGGCCCGAGCACGTCATCGGCAAAGACACGATCACCCACATACGCTCGGGCCTGACCTACGGGTATGCGGATTTGGTGGATGGGCTGATCGGGCGGATCAGCGCCGAGATGGGCGCGCAACCCACCGTCATCGCCACGGGCGGATTCGCCAGGCTAATCTCCGAGGTCAGCAGCAGGATCCAGCACGTCGATCCCTTGCTGACGCTGAAGGGCCTCAAAGCCGTATACTGGAAGAACGAGAGGGCGCCTCAATGATGCGAATGCTTCTCATTATAGTCGCGGTGTGCGGGGTGTTGGGCTGCAAGGCCCCTGCGCCGGAGACTCCGGCGGAGCAAGCGCCTGGAGACCAAACAATGGGGTCATCCACAGTGTCCGCAACGCCCGAGCAAGAGCAGGTGAGCATGACGGGCAGCATGACGCTGCGCTTCTTTGAACCCGCCATCGGGGGCGAGCAGCCCCAAGGCGCGACGTTCGAAGTCTCCTCGCCAAAGTGTTCGCTGCTGGAAGACGGCGTTTGGGCGCTCACCCCCGCCACGGCCATCATCTACGGGAAAGATGGCGAGCAGACTACGTTTGAAGCGGGTAGCGCCCAGTTTGACGACAACACCAAGACCGCCTCGCTCAAGGACGGCGTCAAGGTGGATATTGGCGCCCAGCATGTGGAACTGCAAGACATGACCTGGAGCAATGAAGAAGGCTTGGCGCGTTCGGACAACGCCGTGACCATCGTTGACGGTGACACGAAACTCGCCGCGCAAGGCATGGAGTTCCGGTCGGAATCCCGAACGATGTTGTTGAGGGGAGTTACGGGAACGGTGGCCTTGAGCGCAGGAGGGACCTCCTGATGAGATCGCGAATACTGCTTGGTGCGGCGTTGGCATGCTGCGCGGCCTCCATCGCGTGGGGCCAGGCCGCGGCGTCCACGTTCTCCGCCATTGATATCGAGAAGCCGGCGCCCTTGGTGGAATTCAAGAACTCCCGGCTGACGCGTATCTCCGGCGGAGTGGAAATCACCTTGCGTCCGGAAAGTCCCGACGCGAAGCCTATGCTGCTCGCCGCCGAGGAGATTCTGTTCACTTGGCCCGAAGAAGGCGGGAGCACCCCTTCGCTCATCACGCTCGAACAGAACGTGCGCGTCGACAGCCCGCAGGGCCTCATCACTTCCGCGCGCGCGGAAGTGGCGCTCGCGAAGAACCTGCTCACCTTCTCGGGGAACGTGCGCGGAAAGTCGGATCAGATCAGCGATTTCGAGGCCGAGAAGATCGTCTACGACCTCGGCACGGGCGACAGCGAGATGGTGGGATTGCGCGCGACGGGGATCAATCTGAGCAGCGCGCCCGAGGGCGGCGCGCCGGGGGCCTCCAATTTCTCGCGGATGGATATCGACCGGGCGGCTTCCGTTCAATTCGGCGGCGGCCAGGTGAAAAGCATGGACGGTGGAGTGGCCATTACACTGCATCCTTCGGACGGCAAATCCAAGGCATTGAAGATGAGCGCTTCGACGGTGGGTTTCGCGTGGTCGGCGAACGGACAGCCTTCCGTGATCAAGATGCGAAACGCGGTGCGTGTGGATGGGCCCCAAGGCGACATCCGGTCGGATCTCGCCGACTTCGACTTGGCGAAGAAGGTATTGGAATTCAAGAACAACGTGCAGGGGGCAACGGAGCAGATCGAGTCCTTCCGCACGGATACCTTGACATACAACATGGACAGCGGCGAGACCACCATGACCAACCTCACGGCACAGGGGTTGCAGATTCAGACGGCCCAAACGGAAAAGCCGGAGGAGGAGGGCCAATCTTTCTCGCGTATGGATATCGAGAACGCCCCGGAAGTTTCCATGGCGGCAGGCAAGCTCAATTGGATCCGGGGTGGGGTGAATATCATCATGCATGCGAGCAAGCCCGATGTGGAGCCGCTGAACCTGCGCGCGCAGGAATTGACCTTTGCCTATCCAGAAGGCGCTACATCGCCGGAGCGAGTCTTGCTCAAGGACAAGGTCAGCGTGGACGGCCAGACGACGGACATACGCTCGGACGCGGCCGACCTCAACATGGCCTCCAACAAGCTCACGTTTACCGGCAATGTCACGGGGGAGCGTCCCGGTCTCACGGGACTGACGGCACAACAGATCGTGTACGATTTGCGCACCGGCAACATCAAAATGGAGGGTGCCCGCGCCAAAGAAGTGGACCGCGATGCCCTGGGCCCCGAGAAAGCCGCCGAAACGCCACCCAATTCCTGAACAGGAGTCTTGAGTTCGTGAGTGATACCAATACACCGTTGCTCCGCGCCGTGGGGTTGGTGAAGAAATTCAAACGCCGCATCGTGGTCAATGATGTGAGCATTGAAGTTCATCCAGGCGAAGTCGTTGGACTCTTGGGCTCCAACGGCGCGGGGAAGACCACGACTTTCCGCATGGCCGTGGGCATGCTGCGCCCGAACGCGGGCCGGATCTGGTTCTGCGGTCAGGACGTCACACGATTCCCGATGTACCGCCGGGCCCGTGCCGGGATGGCATATCTGCCCCAGGAACCGTCGGTATTTCGGAAGCTCACCGTGCGGCAGAACATCATGGCGGTGCTCGAGCATAAGTCAATGAGCGGAGCGGAGCGGCGGAAACGCGCCGACGAATTGATGGCCGATCTGAACATAACGGAACTCGCCGACAATCCGGCCTACAGCCTATCCGGGGGCGAGCGGCGGCGTACGGAGATCTGCCGTGCGCTCGTGACCGCGCCCAAGGTGTTTTTGTTGGACGAACCCTTCGCAGGGATCGACCCCATCGCGGTCGCGGATTTGCAGGATATCGTGCATGCGCTCAAGAAAGCGGGGATCGGCGTCTTAATCACCGACCATAATGTGCGCGACACATTGGAGATCACGGATCGCGCCTACATCATCGAGGCGGGCAAGATCATCTTCTCGGGCAGCCCAGAAGAGATCTCAGCAAACGAGGCCGTCCGGCGAGCCTACCTGGGCGAACGGTTCCGCATGTAGGAGTCCCCTGGGCCGGCGAACACCCTACATACAGCGCTTGTTTAAGCCATACGCGCACGTATGGAGTGCGGCCACGCTGCGGCGTGGCTGCTTTGACCGAGCAGGCTCGCCTGCGGTGCGTGTAGACGGACCATTGCAGCAGTCGAGTTCTTGGCCTGTTTGCGATGGCATCAGTATCTGAATGGGATGACAGGCGAGGGCGCCTGTCCCACACTCGCCTGCCCGTTGACGCAGCAATCGCGGGTCAAAGCTCGTTCTTGGGCCTACCCGTTGCTGGCCAGCCCCAGATTCTCGGCGATGCGCCGGAAGAAGCCCGAACGCGCGGGGGTTGTTTGGTCCATTCGCTGCTGCATCAGGCGCACCGCGAGCGCCTGCACGCTGGACGCCGCCGCACACTGCGGAAAGCGAAGCATGAACGGGTTGGACTGCATCACGCTCTGCTGCACGTGCGGGTCCCGGGGGATGAAACCGAAATAGGAAATCTTGCGCCCGAGGAACTGTTGGGCCACCTGGGACATCTTCGCAGCCACGGCCTTGGCCTGCGCCTCGTTGAGGGCTTGGTTCACAATCAGGCGGAACACCGCATCATCCCGCATCTGGTAGATGGTCTTGATCATGGCGTACGCGTCTACGATGGAGGAGGGTTCGGGCGTCGTGATCAGAAGTATTTCGTCACACGCGGCCGCGAACGCCACGGCGTTTTGCCCGATACCGGCCATCGTATCGACGATGATGAAATCGTGATTTTCCTGCAACTCCTGAAGCGCGTCGAGCACGTTCTGCCGCGCCTTGGGGCCCATGTCGGCGAGGCGCGCTATGCCGGAGCTCCCGGGAATGACATGGATCCCGCCGGGTCCCTGAACCAGCACCTCCATCATGGAACGCTCTCCGGCGATGACGTGCTGGATGTTGTATAACGAGTTGAGCCCGAGCAGCACCTCGACGTTCGCCAGGCCCAGGTCGGCATCGAGAACGGCCACCCGCACGCCTTTCCTTGCGAGGGCAATCGCGAGGTTGATGCTCGTGTTGGTCTTTCCCACGCCGCCTTTTCCGCTCGTCACGGCGAGCACCCGGGCGCTCCGCTGGTATTGCCGGACGAAGTCCCGTAGATTCTGCGCTTGGTCTGCCACGTTTCGTCTACCTTATGGTTGAGGGCGAAATCGCCTCCGCCCTATCGCGTTTTGCCACTACCCAGATGGTGGACCTTCCCTTCGAGGAGCAGGCCGGACACCATTTCTGGCTTGGCGAGAACCAGGTCTTCGGGCACGTTTTGTCCGACGCTGAAGTAACTGAGCGGAAGCTCCGCTTCCGTCAGGATCGTGTAGAGCGAGCCATACCGGCGCGTCTCATCCAACTTCGAGAAGAAGAGGGACGTCGGCCGCAGGGGAGCGAAGTTCAACACGATTTGCCGGAGGTCGTCGAGCTGCGTGTTAGCCCCCATGACGAGCATGGTCTCGTCGGGCGACGCGGCGGCCAGCATCTCCCGCATCTCCCGCAACTGCCCCTTGTTGAACTGACTGCCCCCAGCCGTGTCCACGAAGATCAGATCGAACTCGCGCAATTTGCGCAGCGTTTCCTGCATTTCAGCAGGGTCATTGACGACATGCATCGGGATTCCGATGATATTGGCGTATACACGCAACTGTTCGGGGGCGGCGACGCGATAGGTGTCGGCCGTGACGAGGGCCACGCGCGCATGCTCGCGGACGGCGAAGTGCGCGGCCAGCTTGGCGAGATTGGTCGTTTTGCCCACGCCGGTCGCTCCTACAAGCGCGACGATGCGGCGTGTGCCCGCGGTTACCGTGATGCCTCCGGTGACACGTACCTGCTTGGCCACCTCGAACGCGAGACGCTGCGTGACTACGCGAGCGTCGCGCATGATGTCGAGGTCGCTATTGCGCACGACACCCGCGAGCAGTGCCGCGGCCGCTTTTCGTGAAGTCCCGCAGTCAATGAGCCTTTTGTACAGGGGCGCGCACTCGGCGGGCACACCGGAACCGGGCGATTCCGCGACCAACACCTCCACCAATTCCCGGAGTTCGCGCAGTTCTTTGCGCACGGCGTCGGGTGCGCTCTCCTCCTTGGGCCGGCGGAAGGGGATGATCGGGGCCACCGCTTCCGCGCTTGCCTGTGGCCCTCGGCTCTGTGGCCTCACTCCAAGGCGTTTTTGTGCGTCTGACACAAGCTGCTGGAAGTACGCGACGGAATCCGCGACGGCCTCGTCGGAGCCCACAGCCGCTTTCGCGGTTGCGGCCGCTGGTGCGGGCGTATCCGCGACAGGAGGTTTCGGCATGGATGCACTCGCGTAGCGGCGTTCCACCGCGCTGCGTTTGCGGGCGGCGCCACGCGTCTCCGGACCGGTGGCCGTGAGTTCGATCATCGGCTTGCCCATGAACCCGAAGATGCCACCATCTTTGATCTGCGCCGTACGCACCACGATGGCCTCATCGCCCAACCGTTCGCGCATCAGGTTGTAGGCTTCATCGAGAGACTCGGCCTTGAATCGGTGGAATTCCTGTGCCATGTCAGTTGCTCACCTGTCCTTCGCTTTCCAACCGCACCGCGGGGTCGATCTCGTTATACGAGAGCACCACGATCTTCGGCATGTGCCGCTCGACGATTCGCCGGAAGTACCGGCGCACCTGGGCCGA
The DNA here is from genome assembly GCA_020849535.1 of Candidatus Hydrogenedentota bacterium. Classification (GTDB taxonomy): domain Bacteria; phylum Hydrogenedentota; class Hydrogenedentia; order Hydrogenedentales; family SLHB01; genus JAHDWY01. The sequence continues at coordinate 24,366 of JADLGB010000267.1, read as the reverse complement.
CGTCAATACGATGGGATCCTGTCCTCCCAGCACCATAGGCTGCACGGCCTGGACGGTCTTGCGCGCGATCTCCTCGGCCCGGTTGGGTTCCACGGGAATGTACTCGCCGGTCTCGGCCTTGCGGATGGCCTCGATGATCTCGCGCTCGATGTCCGGTGCAAGGGTGACCACCCGCAATACGCCATCTTCGTCGGTGTGGCCGGCGCAGATCTGGCGCGCGAGCGCGTGGCGGGAATACTCGGTGAGCACTTCCGGGTCGCGCGTGCGCGGGGCGAAATCGGCCAGCACCTCGAGAATGGTTTCGAGGTTCCGGATGGACACCCGCTCGCGCAGGAGGTTCTGCAGGACTTTCTGAATCTCGCCCAGCGGAAGCACGTTGGGCAGTAACTCTTCAACCACGCTCTTGGCCTTGTCTTTGAGATGGTCGATAAGGTTGCGCACATCCTGCCGCGTGAGGAGTTCGGGTGCAAACGTCATGAGCAGTTCGGTCATGTGCGTGGCGAGCACCGCAGTGGGCTCCACGATGGTGTAGCCCAGGCGCTCCGCGCGGTCCCGCTGGGCCTGCGACACCCACACGGCTTTCAGCCCGAACGCCGGCTCCTGCGTCGGAATCCCCTCGATTTCCTCGTCGACGAGGCCCGCGTTCATGGCGAGGTAGTGGCCGGGCATCAGCTCGAAGCGGGCAACCTCCGCCTCACGCAGCTTGATGCGGTATTCATTAGGACGCAAACGCATGTTGTCGACGATCCGCACGACCGGAACGATGAATCCCATTTTGGTGGCCATCTGCTGGCGGATGATCTGGATGCGCGTCAGCAGGTCGCCGCCCTGTTTGGGGTCCGCCAGCGCAATGAGGCCATAGCCCAACTCGATCTTGAGCGGATCGATAACCAGGAGGTCCTCTGTCTTTGCAGGCTCTTCCTTGACGGCCGCCTCTTGCTCGGCGAGCCTTCGGGCGCGGGTCGTCTCCTGCTCTCTGCGCAGCGCTTGGCCGGACTGGTATGCGAGCACGGCCAGCAGCGCGGCGGTGGACAGGAAAGGCGCGGTCGGCATGCCCGGTACGAGGCCCATGAACGTAAGCAAGAGCGCGCTCAGACCCAGCGCGCGTGGATACCGCATGAGCTGTCTGGAGAGGTCGTATCCGAGATGATCGTCAGACGTCGTGCGCGTCACGATGAGGCCCGCGGCGGTGGAAATGATGAGCGCGGGCACCTGGGAAACGAGGCCGTCGCCGATGGTCAGGTTCGTGTAGAGTTGCAGGGCTTCCACCAAGGGGCGTCCCTGCAGGACGATGCCGATAACCAAGCCGCCCACGATCTTGACGATCGTAATGATGATCCCCGCCACGGCGTCGCCGCGCACGAACTTCGTGGCGCCGTCCATGGCCCCGTAGAAGTCGGCTTCCCGCTCGATGCCGCGCCGGCGCTCGCGGGCCTGTTCCTCGGTGATGAGGCCGGCATTGAGGTCGGCGTCCACGCCCATTTGCTTGCCCGGCATGGCGTCCAACGTGAAACGGGCGGCGACTTCGGAGATGCGTGTCGCGCCCTTGGTAATGACCACAAACTGGATAATCACCAGGATGGAGAAGATGACGATTCCCACCACGTAACTGCCGCTCGTTACAAAACCGCCGAACGCGTTGATCACGGCGCCCGCGTTGCCATCAGAGAGAATCAGGCGTGTGGCGGCGACATTCAGACTCAGGCGAAACAGGGTCAGCATGAGAAGGAGCGACGGGAAGACGGCAAACTCAACGGGGCGTTGCAGATAGATGGTCGCCATGAGGACGACGACGGCCAGAGAGATGTTGAAGGTAAGCAGGATATCCAGCAACCACGTCGGGATGGGAATGATCAGAACGATAAGAATGACGACGACACACAAAGCCAGCGCAATGTCCTGATTGCGCATCAGGCTCCATCGTTGAGCCGCCATCTCTTCGCGCGCTACCGCCATCTGCTCTTACTTGCGTCCTCTATCCATTCGCCGGTGCGCTCTGCATCGCGGCGCGTTCTCGGCGTTTCTCCTCCCGGCGATCGATCCGGTATACGAAGGCCAGGATTTCCGCCACCGCGCGGAACAGATTCTCAGGGACGGGCTGTCCGACCTCGATACTCTTGAACATAGCCCTCGCCAAGTCCGGTTTCTCGACGATAGGCACATCGTTCTCTTCGGCGATCTCGCGAATGCGTTTCGCCAGCAGGCGCGCGCCTTTGGCCACGACGACGGGCGCGCCCATCGTGGTCATGTCGTAACGCAGCGCCACGGCGAAGCGCACCGGGTTCGTGATCACCACATCCGCCTTGGGCACCTCGGCCATCATGCGCCTCATGGCCATCTGGCGCTGGATCTGGCGGATGCGCTGCTTGATGCGCGGATCGCCTTCCAGTTGCTTCATTTCTTCCTTGGCTTCCTGGACGGTCATCATGAGGTCACGCCCGTACTGCCAGCGCTGAAACCCGAAGTCCAGGATCCCCAGAATGAGCATTGCCAGTACCGCCCGAAACCACACCAGGCCCACGAGCTTGGCCACGGCCGCCGCCATCGTGTCCGGGAACAGAAACGCAGTGGCCACGAGCTCGGTCCATCGGTCCCTTACGGTTACGTAGACAATCGCCGACACCACCACCAGTTTCAGGATGGACTTCAGCAACTCGAAGGCGCTGCGCCCGCTGAAGAATTTCCGGAATCCGCTCAAGGGGTTCAGTCGATCCAATTTTGGTTGGATGGCTTGCGTCGAGAACAGAAAGCCTACCTGGAGCAGATTCATGACCACGCCCGCGACGAGCATGGCGACGGCGAAGGGCAGCACGATGCGTGCCGTGCGTTCCAAGGCGTCGAGGCTGAGCGCGTAGAAGGCGTCGGGCCCCAATTCGTGGTATCCGAATTCTCCGAAGTAATGGCGGCACATCTCCACCATCAAGCGGAGCAGGTCCGGGCAGAGATACCACAGGGCCAGAAGCGCCATCATGAGCGACCACGCCGCGTTCAGATCCTGGCTCTTCGCGATGTTCCCCTGCTCCCGGGCCTTATCAATCTTGCTCTGGGATGCCGGTAGAGTTTTCTCGCCGCCGCTTTCTTCTGCCATATCGTATCTAGCTCATCGCTCGCACGACCGTGTGAACGTCGCGGAACATCCGGACAAACATCCCGTCAAGGAGATTCATATAGACGGACATCGAGAGAGCCACCAAGATCAAGCCCATCGCAATCGTCAGCGGGAATCCCACAACGAACAAGTGAATCTGGGGGACCAGCCGGCTCAGGAGTCCCATCGTGACATAGGCCAGCAAGAGGGCCGCCGCCACGGGGGCGGCGATCATCAGGCCATCGTAGAACATGACGGAACCCCACGTGCTGACTTCTCGCAGCAGCGCGGGGTTCAGCACGAAACCGCCCAGCGGAATCCCCTCGAATGAAGCTACCATCGCCTTGATCATCATGTGGTGGCCGTTTAACACCAGCAGGTACAAGACCGCGATCACGTAAAGAAAGAAACCGAAAATCGGCACCTGAGTCTCGAGTGCCGGATTGAACACGTTCATCATGGCGAACCCGGTCAACATATCCAGCAACTGACCGGCCACCTGGATGGCCGCGAAGACCAGTGTCATGGTGAAACCCATCATCAGCCCGATCAGGAGATCCCCGGCCGCAAGCAGCGCGAAGGCCGCGGGATCGTCCGGCAATGGCGCGTCCAGCGCGGGCACGGTGGGTGTTATCAAGATGGCGGATAGCGCGACCAGCCCAACCTTGGCGATCGCGGGGAAATTGCGTGATCCCAGAATCGGCGCGGAAACCACCATGCCGCTAAACCGGACCATCACCAAGAGGAACACTTTGAATACTTCAACCTCAAAGACCAAGGCGTTTTCCCTCCCCGCCTTGCGCTTCGCGCCGTCGGTCAGCGGACCAACGCGTCAAAGCCGCCGAACAAAGGCTGTACGTACGCGATAAAGACCGCGAGCATCCAGGGCATGAACAGCGCAAACGCCACCATGACCACGATAATCTTGGGGACAAACGTCAGGGTGATCTCCTGGATTTGCGTGACGGACTGAAAGACGCTGATGATCAACCCCACGACCATCCCCGAGAGAAGCATGGGCGCCGACACCAGCAACGTGATGTACATGGCGTTGCGTCCCAGGTCCAATACGGTGTCCGCATTCATGATCCCAGCCCCTTACTGTGCGAACATGTCTAATCCCAAAGACTTAGGAACCTCTTTGGGTGCGGATATCCAACCCATAGACAACTGAATTCCGCGACACGCAGGATACCACAATATATAGTGGCTGTCAACGCAAAAGATACCCACAAATTGGATATTGGCAGGGGTTTGCAGCGACTTCTTGTGGTCCGAGCCTTCTCTGGACAGGGCCGGCGCGGGCTACGAGACGCGCGGTTGGCGGTGCTTGGTATGCAGGTGGGAAATAGAGAGCGCGGCGAGGACCAGCGCCAGCAGGATGAGATTCTCCGCCAGCCCGTCTCGCCACCGCAAATCGGGACCCAGCGAAGCTTGGGCGATCTGAGGAGCGGGGCTGTTCTGCCCCAGTTGCGCCACGCCCCCGTGGTTCACGAGGAAGCCGAAGTAAACGCCTTCCGCGGTTTCGAGCACGAGTGCGCTGTTCTCGACGAGCCACGCGTCCACGCCGGAGCCAGCATGCCAGGCGCCGGTCGATGGGGAGCCTTGGAAGTAGAAAACCGCTACAGAATCGGGGGATGCTCCCTCGGGGACGGGCAGCCACACCCGCTGGGGCGCTGAGTACGCCGCACCGGGCTCGATGGATACAACAGGGCCAACACCTCCGGGCAGCGCTGGAAAGCGCCCCGGGTCTTCCGCGAAAACTCCCACAGCACTCTCGTCGTCCGGTTGCGGCACCGGTGTCCGGAGGGACTTGAGGGTAGCCTTAGGGGTGACCGGGAACGCGTACGTGAACGGTCCCACGGCGGCGCCTGAAACCGTAGTGCCCCCAACAGCCATGAGGATGACTTCGTCGGGCAGCCACGGGGAAACGGGCTCATACACGACCCAGCCGTCATTCGCCGCGCCGCCCGCGGCGAGCATCCACACCACGTTCTCGTCCTCTAGTCCGGAAGTTTCCACCCGGCCCCAGATCTCAGCCAAAGCTTCTTCCGAACGCACGCGGATCGCGAGGGCATCGTCAACGTCTATTCCCTCCGAAGCGGGAGACGGCAGTACGGTTTCGTATGTCTCTACCTGCGAGACATTCTTGGCACCGCCGCGATATCCCGTGTCGGGGCCACCCGCGGTGCTGGTGGCACAGGGACTCTGTGTGACGACCCAATAGTAGTGGGAGGTAAACTGTAGCGTGGAACTCCCGCCGCAACCTCCGGACGACGCCAGTGCCGCGGGCGACGCGCCGAAGTCGTCATACTTGGTGGATGTCGTCTCACCGAGGAATTGTGCGTTCGTGAAGCTGTTGGTAGTGCTTCGGTACACGCGATAGGAAGTGGCGCCATTGGCCGGGTTCCAGGTCACGCGCACCCGGTCGGGCATCGTGCCGTCGCTCGCGGAGACATTGGAAGGAGCACTCGGTGTGATGCATTCGGAAACGGTGATCGAGCCATCGACGATTGAAGTGTCGATAGGCTCGGCGCCATCCGCTTCCGTTGAGGCAGGTTCAGAGCCCACAAGAGGATAGACGGTTCCCGCGGAGGGCGTTCCCTTGATCACGAAATACAAGTCCGCGATGCGCCCATCCGGGATGACGTTATTGTTGAGCCCGTAGACGACGATGGACACGACGCCGGATTCGGGCAGGCCATAGGCCACTTCTTTATTCGCGGCGGTCGCGGCCGACCCCGCGGTCACCGTGATAAACTTGAGCTTGGCCGCATCGAAATTGACGCGGAAACTGATTCCGGCCGCCTCTTCGGTAGATGAGAAGTTGACGCCGACTGCCGTCGTGCCGCCGGCGTAACCGGAGGCGTCGCGGATCCGGATAGTGGCGTCCGCAGCGCGGGCGGCACCCAGCGCAAGCGCGGTCAAGAGGCCCGTCACTGCCAGAAGACGTGCGAATTGTGTAGACAAGATGCCATTCCCCGAGAGTGTTGACCCTATTCCCCTTAAGGCACCCAGAACTCAAAGGTGGCAAAAGGGTGCGCCCCATGCATGACCTTCCGCGTCCGCCGTCCATTATACATACAATCACGAGAGGGTGCCATTACATGCGGATCTCATGTAGGACGCTAGAATAACCGATTCGGCAAGCCATGTTGGGACTGGGACTTATGCCGGAGACCCGCCGCTGGGCAGAAGATGAGGCGCCTCTCTTCTCGCAGTCTACCGCCCCGTCAGGGCAAGCGCACTCAGACTGCCCATTTCGTTACCGCTGCAAAGTCCGGCTGGTTTCGCCCCTCTTGGGGAGCTGCCGCAGGCCGATTGTGTCGCCGAGTGAACGGAGGCTGGGTGCGACATGCTCTGGCAGTGGTCCCCAGGCTCACTGGCGGTTCGGCGGCGTTGAGCCGCCGCAATGGCCTGAAGGGCCTAGATACTCATAGCCCCGGGTTGGCCCGCGGAACGCGGGACTACCCGGGGACAGCACGTCGCACGAGAGTTCCCTGAAGGGGATGTATAGCTCACGGTTCAATTTGATGAACGGCTCGCTTGAAACTAGCGACGGGAAGACTATGCAACCCCTACAGGGTAGGAAGCATCGATCTGTATACCCAGGGTAGGCCTCCGCTGCGCTTCGGCCAACCCTGGGCTTTGAGTACTTTGGCCTTTCAGGCCACAAGAGTGTGACGGGCCGTTGACTGCTACGTTCCGCGGCAGTCGGGTAGCCTCTTCGCACTACCCGTAGCCTGAAAACTCGCTTGACACTTCCCAGTGGGATGTCCGGGTTGTGAGTACTGAGGTTCGTTTGGCCACATGGGTCTCCTCCATGCTGGTCCGCAGTTTAAGTGCGATTGCCTTGGGCTCCCTTGGGGACGAAGTTGCATCCCGTCTTTCGGTGCGTATACTGAACCACTTGACACGGACCCGCTGGCGCCGCGAGGCGCAACATGAAGAGGAGGGTATTCATGGGGGCCATCTCGCGCAGACGGTTCTTGCAGGGAGCGATGACAGCCATGGCGACGATTTCGGTTTCCAATCTCCTGGAGGCGCAAAGCACCACGCCACTGAAAATCGCGCGGATCGATCTGTATCCCGTCCGGTACCCGACCGTAATGCGGTTCAAGTTTTTTGAGGGCCCCACTTCCGGCACGGGGCGTGCCGCGGTCCTGATCAAGATCACGGCGGACGACGGCACCTTCGGGTGGGGGGAGAGCGTGCCGGTCCCGCGTTGGAGCTACGAAACGCTGGAAGGCGCCGTAAGCACCATCGAGGGTTATTTGAAACCCATTCTGCTCGGTATGAACCCCTTCGATCTCAAGGGGGTGCACGACGCCATGAACCGGGAGATCGCCAACTCGTTCTCGACAGGAGCGCCCATCACGAAGGCCGGTATCGACATCGCCTTGCACGACCTCATCGGCAGGGCCACGGGCCGCAACCTCGCGGAGTTGTGGGGCCGCCACTTGCCGGACGAACTTGTGTTGAGCTGGACCCTGAATCCGAAGACCTTGGACGAGGTCGAGCCCCTGATGGAGAAGGGGCGCGAGCGGGGCTTCCAGAATTTCAACATCAAGGTGGCTCCGGATCCGAAATTCGACCTGGAGTTGTGCAAGCTGGTGAAGAACTTCGCTCCGGATGGTTTCCTCTGGGGTGATGCGAATGGGGGATACGACCTTGCCACCGCACTCGATGTCGCACCGAGGCTCGCTGACGCTGGGATGGCCGTATTCGAGCAGCCTTTACCCTCCAACCGCCTCACCGGATTCCAGGAACTCCGCAAGCAGGGGGCGCTTCCCATCATCTTAGATGAAGGTGTGATATCCCCGTCCGACCTGCTCGAATTCATGAAACTCGGTTGTTGCGACGGAGTCGCCATGAAACCGGCGCGTTGTGGTGGCTTGGTGTCAGCGGTGGAACAGGTCGAAATCCTGGAGCATGCGGGGCTGATGTTCCTGGGCAGCGGCCTGACCGACCCGGACGTCTCCCTCGCCGCTTCGCTCATCCTCTATGGGGCGTTTGGGCTGAAGTTTCCCGCGGCGCTGAACGGACCCCAGTTCCTCGGGACCAGCGTCATCACGGAACCTTTCCAGCCGGTGGGCGGCAAAGTCCGAATCCCCAAGGGACCTGGACTCGGCATCGAAGTGGACGAGGATAAGGTCCGGCAACTCGTGGAACAATCAAAAGCCACCGCATAGCGGCTGGTGATACGCGGACTGGAGAAACACGATGAGAGATAGGCACGGATTTCGGTTGGGCAGCATTTGGTTGTGCGCCCTGTTCGCGGCGCTCGGCGCTTATGGCGAATTCACCCTCGACAACGACGGGATGTCACTGCGCGTGTTCGAGAACGGCAACCCCGTGCTCGTGTACAACTACGGCATCGTCACGCCTCCCGAAGGGATCGACGCGAAATACCGCCGGTCCAGCTACATTCACCCGTTGTACGATCTCGACGGAGTCGTGATGTCGCAGGACTTCCCCGATGACCATTACCACCATCGCGGCGTTTTCTGGACGTGGCCCAATTGCACCGTGGGCGAGCGCCCGATGGACGTGTGGCTGTTGGATGGCGTGCGTCCTGTGTTCGACACGTGGTTGGCAAGGGAAGCAGGATCGACCGCGCACATCGCGGTGCAGAACTTGTGGCGTTTCGATGACGACGGATCGACGCCCATCCGCGAGACCGTGGACCTCGTGGTGAATCCCGCCAGCGAAACCAGCCGTGCGCTGGATTTCACGCTTCGTTTCGAGAATATCTCGGGCGCGCCGGTGACGTTTCTGGGATCGCCCGTCGACAAGAAGGGGTACGGCGGTTTCTGCTTCCGGCCGGACAAGGTGTACAAGCCATTTACGTTCACCACCATTCAGGGCGTGTGCGCGGAGGATGCTCTCGCCTTTGAAACACCGTGGGCCGATGTTTCCTGGCAGCCGACCGTCGATAGTCCCGCGCGCGGCGTGGCCATCTTCCAGCATCCGAGCGACCCGGGTTACCCTCACAAGGGGTGGATTTTCCGCCACTATGCATTCCTGGGCGCCTCCTGGCCGCACAATGATCCCTTCACCCTGCAGCCGGGTCAGTCCTTCGAACTGAAATACCGGTTGCTCGTGCACCGTGGCACTGCCGAAGAAGCCGATGTGGCAAAGGAATTCGACGCCTACACGGCCTCGGTCTCCGGCAAGTAGACTGCCAACACTTCGCCCACGCGTTGACGCGAACAGTGAGCCGGAAGGATATTGTGTCTGACACCAACTATATGAAGTTCCTGGGGACTGCGGGTAGCCGTTGGGTGGTTGCGCGCCAACTGCGCGCCTCCGGGGGCATTTACCTGCAGTTGAACGGCACGCGCATCTTCCTGGACCCCGGTCCCGGAGCGCTGGTGCGCTGTGCGCAGAGTGATCCGCCGATCGACCCGGCCAAGCTGCAGGCGGTCATTCTCACGCATAGCCATATCGACCACTGCAACGATGTGAACATCATGATTGACGCCATGACGGGCGGCGGTTACAACCGGGGCGGTACCCTGTTTGCCCCGGTTTCGTGCCTGGAAGGCGAGCACGCCGTCGTGTTGCGCTATCTGCGGTCCTTCTTGAATTCGATCGTGACACTGGAACCCGACCGGCGTTACATGATCGAGCGGGTTGCGTTTCACACATCCAAGCCCCACGACCACGGTGTGGACACGTTTGGCATCACCTTCGATCTCGATCCTCTGAAACTGTCGTTTCTGGTGGATACGCGCTACTTCGAGGAACTGCCTTCGTTCTACCGGGGGGCCGACATCCTGGTGGTCTACGTGACCTTCTTCGAGCAACCGCCGCACCCGGGGATCATGCACCTTGGCCTCGACGATGTACGGGCCATCGCCCGCGAGGTGCGCCCGCGCCAGCTCATCCTCACGCACTTCGGATTGAGCATGCTCGAAGCGGACCCATCACGCGTGGCGCAATCCTTGACCGACGAACTCGGGTTGTCCGTCATCGCCGCGGATGATGGACTTGTGGTGCCGCTCGAGTGAATCCAATCCTGCACCCGGCCCGGACGGCGCACGTGCACAACCCCTGAGCGCTGTGCTATGATCTTGGAGGGTTCTTCCAATCTGTCACATCTCACGATGAGTATCCATGAAAATGATTTCGCCATCCACGGCGGCGCCTGAAAACGCACCGCGACTCTTCGATAGATTCTGGTCCTCCGAAACCGCGGTCATGATGACGTTCGCGGTACTTGTGGGGATCGACGCCGGTCTCGGCACCATCGCCTTTGTGTGGATGATTGCCTTATTCAAACAACTCTTCTTCGGCACCGGCGGCGACCTGCTGGCTTTCATGCACGGCTATCACGTCATCCTGCTTCCGGCCCTGGGCGGACTCCTGGTTGGGCCGCTCGTCTACTTCATCGCTCCTGAGGCAAAAGGCCACGGCGTCCCTGAGGTCATGCTGTCCGTGGCGACCCGCGGTGGGCGCATTCGCCCGATCGTTGTGCTGATGAAGGCCGTATGCTCATCGATTACCATCGGCTCGGGCGGCTCCGTGGGACGCGAAGGTCCTATCGTGCAGATCGGCGCGGCCATCGGTTCCACAATTGGCCAGCATTTCAAGCTCAACGATCGGCGCATCATTACCCTCGTCGCGGCAGGTTCCGCGGGCGGCGTGGCAGCCACCTTCAACGCGCCCATCGCCGGAGTCATGTTCGCCTTGGAAGTGATCCTCGCGGACTTTGGCGTGCGGGCATTCAGCACGATCGTGATATCCGCCGTCACGGCAAGCGTGGTCAGCCGTGCTGTGCTCGGCGATCACCCTGCCTTCGATGTGCCAGGCACCTACCTGCTGAAGAGTCCCTGGGAACTCTTCCTATACCTGGTTCTCGGCGCGCTCGCTGCGATTTGTTCGCTGCTGTACATGCGAGTTCTCTACTTCTCGGAAGGTGTTTTTGAACGCTGGCGCTTTCCGTCCTACCTGAAACCCATCGCCGGCGGTCTGCTGCTGGGCGTGTTGGGGCTGTATGTGCCCCAAGTATTCGGGACCGGCTTCGAGACCATCGGGGATACGCTACGCGGGAACGTGGGTTTCACCCTTCTGGCAGTTCTTGTGGGCGCGAAGATCCTCGCAACTTCGCTCACGCTGGGTTCAGGGGGTTCCGGGGGAGTGTTCGCACCGGCGCTGTTCATCGGCGCCGTGCTGGGCGGCGCCTTCGGCAAGGCCGTGAACGCCCTCTTTCCTACGATTACGGAATCAAGCGGGGCCTACGCCATGGTGGGCATGGCGGCGGTGTTCGCGGGAGCGGCGCGCGCGCCCAACACCGCGATCATCATCCTCTTCGAGATGACCCAGGACTACCGTATGATCCTCCCGCTCATGTTTGCGACCGTGGTGAGCATGGTGCTGGCCCAGCAGTTCGAACCCGAGAGCATCTATACTCTCAAGCTCAAACGGCGCGGTCTCGATGTGCGTGTCAAGAAGGACGAGAATCTCATGCGGGCCATCCTCGTCGAGGAGGCCATGACGCCACGGGAAAGCCTCACTATCCTCAAGCCCGACACCACGCTCATGGAGCTGGCCTACTGGTTTCAAGAGACCGGCAGCCACGGGTTCGTCATCGTCAATGAGCAGGGTGGCCTGCATGGCGTGGTGACGCTGTCTGACCTGGAGCGCGCCATGGCTTCCGGCTCGATCGAGAGAACAGTGGCGGATATTTGCACGACCGATGTGCTCACCGCCTATAACGATGAAACGCTCGATGATGCCCTGCGCCATTTTGGGGCTTTCGAGGTGGGCCGACTGCCGGTCGTGGACCGGCGCGACCCGCGCGTGCTGCTGGGACTACTCGATCGGGCCAACGTCGTCCGCTCTTATTCCCAGTTGCTCGTCGACAAGCAAAAGCGCGAGCAGCGGATCGACAAACTCCGTTTGGAATCCGCCACGAATTCCGAATTGACCGAGATCGATATCGAACACGATTGGTACGCCATCGGAAGGCATCTCAAAGAGATTGCCCTACCTCACGATTGCGTCGTCGTATCCATCCGCCGCGGCGGGAAGACGGTTGTTCCGCGCGGCCACACGGCTCTCTATGGTGGAGACCGCCTCGTGGTTCTCGCTGGTCCGATGTCGGCTCTCCAACTGCGCCGCATCCTGGAGAGCGGACCCGGACACGGCGCTCAGTAGGGCCACCCCGCCTGCTGATTCTCCCATTTCCTCCCCCGCTGTTACCTTCTGGCGCGCTTCGGTGTACAAGGAACCAGAACGTGGCACCGATTTGAAGGTATGATGATGCGGGAATATGGGAGCTTGTGAGCCAAGAGTTGAGGCCCGGTGGAATGCCGTGAACGCCCACATGCCGAGTGACACGCCGCAGGATATGCAGGACCCTCTCGACGCGGAGTGGGTTCGCCGTGCCCGCCTGGGGGACCACGCCGCCTTTGAAAGCATCGTACAGCGCTACGGAAAGGCTATCTACCGTCACATGTACCGGATGATGTTGAACCGGGAAGACGCCGAAGACCTTACGCAGGAGGCGTTCATCCGCGCATTCCGTTATGTGGATCGTCTCGATACCGGAGGTTCACTACGCTCTTGGTTGTACACGATTGCCACGCGGGTGGGCTTGAATGCGCTGCGTTCGCAATATCGGCGTGGCAAGGCTGTCACCAGTTCCTATGAAGCGCACGTGGAGAGCGCAGGCGACCTGCAAGCGCCCGGCTCCGGTGCTTCCGCGGAGCACGCCGCACTGCGCGACGAACTGGAGGTGGCGTTGGCGGCTTTGCAGCCGCGGGCCGCGCTGCTGATTCAGTTGCATCACACTGAAGGCTTCCCTATCCGCGAGGCGGCCGCCATCGTGGGCATGAGTCCGGCGTCCGCTAAGGTGGCGCTGTGCCGCGCGCGCAAGGAACTCCGCGAGCGGCTGTTGAAGGAGAACCAAGCATGAAATGCGAAACCGTCCAGGCGTGGATGCGCGAGCGCTTCGACCAGGACTTGCCCCTGGAGCAGGGATTCGCCGGGCACCTGCAGGAGTGCGCCGCGTGCCGGGCGTATCGCGATCGGCTCAGCGCGCTGAGCGCGGCGCTCACCGAAATCAAGGTTGAAGAACCCTCCGAGCAGTTTCTGAGATCGCTTTGCGCGGCCACCCGGCCGGTTCCGGCCCAGGCTTACGGACCTTGGGTGGCGGCGACCGTCGCGTTCCTGGCGGTCGTCTCTGCCGCCGTCGGTTGGTTCAACCCGGTGTCCATCGACTGGACCGCGGCACTCGAAGCCGCGGCGGACTGGCGCACTCCACTGGAAGTGGCGCGGGGCCTGTTTTCGCCCGTATTGATGTTGTTGCGCGAGGCAGGGGCGGCGCTTGCGCCCATTCACGAGGTGACGCCCGCGGGCCCGCCTTGGATGTTCGCGGGCGGAGTCGCCCTCCTCGCAGGTGTGCTGTTTGGTTTCAACGCGTTCCTGAGGATGGCGGGGGAGAACTCCTCGATGCACCCCACGCGCCATTCCGGTAACTGATTGTGGAGGACCCAGTCATGGAAACGGTATCGGTACACCTGCTGAATCAGGGGGGCATGGAACAACTCGTGAAGACGCTCGGCCTGGGTGGATTCTGCCTGGCCATCTTCACCATCCTTGCGGTGCTCGCGATTACGAAGCTTGCATCGCTCGCCGCGGCCCTTTGGCTTGATGGGCGTTTCCCGGAAATCAGCGACGCCATGCTGCGCGCGTTCCACGAGCGTCCCGGCCATTGCTACTTGGTCGGCGTGGTGAATCTGGTAGTTGGCCTCTTGATCGTTCTCATTCTCCTGGTCTCGAAGATCTTTGCGCTGTTTGGACTCATCCTCCTGGTGAGCATCTTCGTGCTCGGCTTCGCCGCGTACTTCGTGACCTATCGGGAAGTGGGCCGCTTCGCGCAGTTGCGTCCCGGTTGGGACACGCGGACGGGATCGCTCGTCACAGGGGCTCTTGTCGCCGAGGCGGCCTTCCTCGTGCCCGTGCTGGGGCAAGTGCTCTCGGTTGCATCGCTATTGCGGGGCTTCGGCGCCGTAACCTCGACCCTTGTCTCGCGCCGCCGCCGCGACAAGCAAACACCGCGGGAAGCGACCCCTGTCGCGGAGTAACCAGAGGAAAAGAAGGGCCGTGTCCCCAGTTGGTGGAGGACAAGTATAATAATCCCACGAAGAGCACAGCCGAGGGCGGCTATGCCACACGCGCCTGCCACGCCTGGGGCCTTCTCTTTTTCTTATTGGTGCCTGGTTTATCTCAAGACTTCAAGAATCCGAAGTGGCAGGCACGCTGAAGATGGGCGTGTGGCATAGCCGCCCTCGGCTGTGCTCTTCGGTCTTTTTGACAATCGCCGTCCGCCTTGGGATAGTGATAGTGAACGGCGGCAATGAAGTTGTGGCGCCTACAAAGTCCTTTCTACCCGCCGCGATAAGGAGTTCAGCGATGCACAAGGCGATGATTGTGTCCACAGTAATCCTTGGGGCGCTCCTGTTTGCTGCCATTTTCCCCACCATGGTGTCCCTGGCTGAGGAGGCGAAGGAGGCTCTGCCGGTGGCCTTGCCGCCGCCCTATTTCGCAAGCACGCCGCTGGACTACGAGAACGAGCACTATGAAGGCCCCATCTTCAAGCCACGCCCGCCGTTTCTTGCGCCGAAGGGCGGCGTCCTGCTTTCCGAAACGAAACCGGTCACCAGCAGCGTGAAGCCGAACTACGGCAAGCTGGAGCAGATTGTGGATGGCAAGATCGGCCCGGAACAAGACCGCGCGGTGGAGCTGGGGCCCGGCCTCCAGTGGGTGCAAATCGATCTCGGCAAACAGTCAGAGTTGTACGCCATTGCCGCGTGGCACTTCTATTTCAACACGCGCGTCTATTTTGATGTCGTTGTCAGGATTGCGGATGACGCGGAATTCACCAAGAACGTGCAGACCATCTACAACAACGACTACGACAGCTCGACCAAGCTTGGCGTGGGGGAGAACAAGGAGTACGCCGACACGTTTGAGGGACGCATCTTCGATGCAAAAGGGTTAAAAGGCCGCTACGTTCGCCTCTACTCCAATGGCAACACCACAGACGAATGCAACCACTACATCGAAGTCCAGGTCTTCGGCAAGCCGCTGTAATCCCACCACGCTACGAGAACGCGCCTCTTTGTAGCGCAGGCGTCTCGCCTGCATCTTCATGCATTTCCCCGTGCTCCCCGTGTCCCCGTGGTGAGGTATTGACAGGCACCGCAAAGTGTGTTACAGTTTCGATACAGAGACATCGTAACCGCCCCCGTGGGAGTGGCCGCTCATGCTTCATATCACCATCAATCAGGGCGATGGCCTTCCTCTCTATCTTCAACTGGTGCAGCAATTTAAGCACCTCATCGCCACTGGACGTCTGAAAGCCGACACCGAGCTGCCCTCCGTCCGGGCCCTGTCGGAACAACTTCTCGTCAACCCAAACACCGTCGTGCGGGCCTACCGTGAGTTGGAAGTCGCGGGACTTGTCTACAAGAAGCGCGGTTCCGGCACCTTCGTTTCCGCGTCTGGCTCGCCGTACACGGGCGAGGAATGCCGCCGCATCTTGTCCCAGCGCGCGGACACCCTCATCGTGGAAGGCCGGAACCTCGGCTTTGGCGTGGACCAACTCGTCGATTTACTGCGCGAGCGCGACCGCGCGCTGAACGGGAAAGAATCGCGGATCGAAGGTTCGACTTCCAAGAAAGGGAAAGGCGATGAGGTACAGAATGACTGAGGAAAGCAATGACTCCTCCCGGGCGCTTTTCCCGTGGACGGGGGAGTAATTGCCGGCAAGGATGCCGGCGCTCCTGATAGTGCCTCTCCCCCCGTGAAGAGCGTTGGAGTGTTCGTCCGTGTATGTCCGTGCAAGTCCGTGTTCGTCCGTGTTTCCCCTATGAAGGGGGTACGCCAGTGATCGAGGCTAACGAAAAGGATCAATCGTCATGGCAGAGCAACAGCCGGAACCCTTGGTGACCGTGCGCAACCTCTCTTGCCGCTTCGGAAAGAAGGTTGCCCTCGACAACGTCAGCCTCGACATGACCAAGGGGCGGGTCTTCGGGCTGATGGGCGAAAACGGCGCGGGGAAGACGACGCTGATCAAGCACATCCTCGGCGCGCTCACGCCGAAGGTGGGAGAAGTGCGCGTGTTCGGCGTGGACCCGACTCGCAATCCCCCCGCAGTGCTCTCGCAGATCGGCTACCTTTCCGAAGACCGTGACCTGCCGAAGTGGATGCGGGTCAAGGAGGCCCTGCGCTACACGCAAGCGTTCTATCCCGATTGGGACGAGTCTTACGCCGAACGCCTGCGGGAGCAGTTCCGGCTTCCCGCGGATGCGCGCATCCGCACCCTGTCGCGAGGGGAGAAGGCCAAGGCGGGACTGCTGCTCGCGCTGGCGCACCGTCCGCAGTTGCTCCTGCTCGACGAGCCGTCGTCAGGACTCGATGCCGTGGCGCGACGCGATATCCTCGCCGTGGTCGTGCGGTCGGTCGCCGAGGAAGGCCGAACCGTCGTCTTCTCCTCGCACCTGCTCGACGAAGTCGAGCGCATCGTGGACGACGTGGCGATGATCCATCACGGCAAGGTTGCGCTGCACATGTCCATGGATGAATTGAAAGCCACGCACCATCGCCGCGTCGTCGCATTCGCCGAACCGGTGGCGGCCTTTCCCGAACTGCCCTGCGTGCTGCACGTCGAAGGCGAGGGCTGCGAATGGGCAGTCATCACCCACGGCGAAGCGGGCGCCACCCGCGCCGCGCTCGAGCAGACGGGCGCGCGCATTCTCGACGAAACCGCCCCATCTCTCGATTCCGTTTTTGTCGCCCGGGTCGTCGGCAGTCAAACCATGCAAGCGGTAGCATAGCCATGAACAGCAATTCGACAGTCGCGCAAAGTGCAACACGCCGCGAAAACACCGGCCTCGGCAACATGATCAAGGCTCTGGTGTGGGAAGAGTGCCGTGTCGGGGGCGTGATTGCCGGGTGGTGCGTTGTTGTTGGAGTGCTCTGCCTCGTCTTTTTGTGGTGGCAAATTGGCGATCTCTTGTGGCACCACAACCGTGAGTTTGTCTTGATGTTTGTGGGAATCGCGCCTCTCTTCACCGCGCTTCTGCTCATCGTCAGTACGGACTACTCCGGCCATCTCGTCGGTGGATTCTCTGAGCGAATCCTGCACTTGCCGGTGCCGGCTTCAGCCGCGGTCGGCGTTGCCCTTGCCGCGCGGACAGTGTTCGTCTTTCTCACCGCATGGTTGATTTCGGGAGCATGCGAAGTACTTTTCGGAAACGGACCTGGAGTCGGCGCGGCGCTTGCCATTACGTTGTTCTATCTTCTCACGCAGACGTTCGACTGGCTCCGCAAGCCGCTCTCCGGACTTGCGAGTGGTGTCAGCGTCGTCATCGTGCTTGCAGCCATCTCGCACGTCGACAAGATGGACCGGATGATCTCCATCATTCGGCATCTCCCATCTCTAACGAGTGAAATGGCATTATTCCTGTGCCTGCTCGCCATTCCGGTCTATGGCGTGTCGGTTGCGGCCGTCCACGCCACTCGGGTAGGTCGCCGCATCGGCATCCCCGAGATCTGGGAATGGCATAGCTACGTTTCCATTCCGTGGTTCGCGCGAAGTAAGCGGTTCGCAACGCCGCTGGCGGCGCAGGTGTGGTTTGATCTGCGCCGGTCATGGTGGGTACTGCCGGGCGTGACTGTGCTCCTTAGTCTTCTCTTCGGTCTGCTGGAACTGTTTGGCACGAGAGCCGGGCACGATGCCGGGGATGGGTTTTGGAGTGACGTTTCTATCGGTTCTCTTGCCGGAGTTGTGATCGGTGCGCTGGCGCACAACGTTCAGACAGGAATTCTCGACCGCAACGCCAAACCCCAGCCCCAGTTCCTGCACCCATTGACCAGCGCGCAGTTCGCGTGCGCTCGCATCACGGCAAACGCATTCATCCTGGTTCCCCTGCTGTTTGTAGTGCTCCTCCTTCACTGGGCGCTGACGGGAAGCCGGGTGCTTACCGATATCATGCCGGACGCCCTCGCGATAGGCGCCACCTCATACCAGGAGGTCCTGTGGGTCTTGTTGAGCCGTGGAATCCTGGTGGGACTCCTGGCGTGGCCGCTCATGAACGGCACTCGCACGGTTGCTTTCACACTCTCGACCGTTCTGATGCTTGGGTTGTTCTTCGGTCTCTTGGACTATAGGAACATTGCCGATTGGCAAGACACCCGTATCCTGTTGCCCCTTGTTGCCATCGCCTCGGCCATCGGCGCTCACGCGCACGCGCGCAGGACAGGCGTCATTTCGCTACGCGCACTGCTCATCGCTGTGGGTGTCTGGGCTTTGGCCACCTGGATCTTGTTCCACGCCGTGCTGGCGGCGACGCCTGCAATGGGCACCCAGACCCTCTGGCACATAACCAGCTTCATCACCTGCCTTGGGTGGGCGGCGCTGATCCCGCTGCCATACGTGAGTGCCGCGCTTGACGTGCGCCGCCGCCGGCACGCGGGCGGGCCGCCGCAAGATCCGGCCCAACATGTGACCGCCAATGCGACCTTGTTCAAGGGCTCCACGCGCACGGCGGCGCGCGTCGCAATTGCGTGTGTGGTTCTGTTCTTCCTCTGGCTTGCTTGGCCATCGAAGCCTGCCTATGAAGACTTCCTACGCGCCAAGGGGTATCCGGCCACTCCGGAAGAGGTGGATAAATGGTATCCGGCCGTGCCCGAAGCGGAGAACCGGGCGCTGGCGTATCTGGACATCGCGGACAGACAGGCGAATGCTCAGAAGGCTTTCTTCGAGCAGCAGTCGCAAGCACCCGCGGAGGCCGATGACAACAATGGGCGCGCGGGCATTGAAGGGGCGTCCAACAGCCAGGCCGTTGCAGCGGAGAATGTGATTGATCGCCTGCTCATCACCGGCAACGCCAAGAGCAAGCGGGGAGAACCCATCGCCACGGATGTGTGGGAGACCACCGAGGCGTATTGGCAGTCCGTAACCTCGACTATTGCGCCCGAACTGAAACAACTGGCTGCGGACACGGCGATGCGGAGCCGCTACCCCGTCGATCTGCGCAGGGCCTTCGCAGCGGACTTGCCTCAGCTCGCAACGGTGCGGCAGTTGGCGCGGGAACTTGCCGTTGGTTCACTGCACTGGACTCTAGCGAAGGAGTCAGGCCAGACGGTGGAGTCCATCGGGGCGATGATTCCCCTTGCCAATTCCCTTTCGGAAGAACCGCTGATTATCTCCCAACTGGTGCGGGTTGCAGTCCTCGGCATTGCGTACGGCAACGCGGAGGACGCCATGAACCGTTCGGTTTTCACCGACGCGGACCTCGCGAAGCTTGACAGGGTATTTGCCTCTGCCCTGCCGCCTTTCCAGGAGCGCATGATCATGGATCGCGCTATCATTGGCGAGGTGGCCATGGGCTTGCATATGGTCGCTGCCCTTGATCTGATCAATGGGTCCGAACTCCACGAAATCTCCGCCCTGCAGTCCTCCGGTTCGGGGGTACTGTTCTGGCAATTGGCAGCGCCTGCCGCGGGTGAGCGCATGGTGATGATGCGGTACTACAATCAACTGCGTGATCGCTCGGCAGTATCGGACCGCGACTACGAAGCAGTGGCAGTTGCTGCAGATGACGACCTCATCAGGAACCTCGGGTTCTTCTCTCCGTTGGCGGCGATCATGGCACCGGCATATGGCCGTACTTACGAAGCCGAATGGCGTATCCGCACGCAATTCGACATCGCCCGCACGGCGTTTGCCGTCGAACGATATCGTCTCGCAAAAAGTCGTCTGCCCGAAACACTGGATGAACTCGTGCCCATCTACTTGCCCGAAATCCCGATGGACTACTACGACCGCGGCAAGACTGTCGGCCGCAGGCTCCAAGGTCCCCTGCGCTACCGGCAACTCGCGGAAGATTCTTTCGTGGTCTACAGCGTTGGCGCCGATGGAGAGGACGACCAAGGCGTGGAAATGGAGAAGTGGTGGCAAGAAGGGGACATCACCTTCACCGTGGCTCCGCTCAGCGTGCGCACGGGCCCGCAGGTCGCCGACGTTGAAGCGCCGGCAGCGGAAGCCGAAGGCCGTTCACGACGGAGATAGAAGAGATTCACCACGAAAAGCACGACACACGCGAAAGGGGAAGACAAAGAATAGGATTTCACCACGAAGGCACGAAGGAAGAGGGAAACAGTTTCTTGTCTCCTTCGTGCCTTCGTGGTGAGAAATCTTCGCCAATGAACCAGGACTACTCTTTCACGAAGACGCCGGATTCCGGGTAGGTCTGGCCGCTGGTCCACTGGGGACGCCAGTAGAGGATCGTCACGCCGTCGCGCGCGTCGCCTTTATCAAAGTCGCTCACACCCACGTTGAGGCGCACCCGTTTCCATGCGCCGCCTTGACGCGCATTGAGCGATGCCAAGGGGATGGCGACTTCCGCCGTGAATCCGTCCGCGACCGCGACGCTGGCGGTCTTGACCCCCTCAGGCTTCTGGCCGATCTCAAACTCCGCGGCTTGTTCCGGCGATATCTGCGGACCCGCGATGACCGAGAAGGCGGCCTCTTTCAAATCCTCTGAATCGGACGCGCGCCCATCCACGGTCACCATCGTGAAATCTTCCCAGTACTTCCATCCGTCGAAGCAGGGCTCGTTGTCCGTCGCCTTGACTGCTATGTAGAGGAACTCCTCGTCACGCGCCACGCCGAAACGGAAGGAGCCGTCTTGCGGGCCTTTCCATGCGGGCACGTTGTGCCACACTTCACCCGGTTGCGAAACCGCGAACGGCAAGTCCGCCCAATCGTCAACCTTGCCGTCGACGGCGGGGGCGGTTTGCAGCACGGGAATCACGTTTGGTGAATCCAGCAGGATTCTGCGCTCGCCGCCCAGCACGAGGGACGGCGTGTTCGCGCCGCTGTCGTAATAGCCTTTCCAATGCAGCAAGACGGGCTGAAGCTGCGCGAGCGGGACGGCCGCATCCGCCGTGATACGCAGCTCGGTCACGTTCTCGGTCTTGCCAGGAATGACAGTGGCAATCGTACTCGGCTCCGCGCGGATGCCCGGCGCTGTTTCCGTCAGCACCTTCACGCGCAACGGTTTCTCCGACGGATTCGTGATGGTGACCTTGGACACGCCCGAGGTGAACGAGCCGCCCTCAAACAGCACCGGCGTCGCCACGACCGCCTTGTCCGCGCGGAACAGCGCCAGTTCCTTGGCGGACTCCGGCGTGCGCAGGTCTCTATCGAGGATGCCATCCAGCAGCAGGTTCGCAATGCGCGGACCCTCATCGGTCATGGTCACCCACACGACACCGTCGAACTCGCCGTAGGCCGGCCCGCGCAAGGTGCTGCCGCCGCCCGTCGTCGCGAGCGTCACGAACGAGATGCCTTCGCCTTCCTGGCTGAGGTAATTGTGCGTGTGGCCCGCGAAGACGGTGCAGGGCCGGCCCTTGAGCAAGGCCTCGATTTCCTTCCACCCCTGCGCGCCCTGGTCGTTCCAGAGCGGCTTGTGCTGGAAGACCAGCGTCCACCGCACGTCCGGATGTTCCGCGAGCACCTTCGCCGCATAGTCGATCTGCGCTTGACCGATCCCCGTGTTGTTCTCGGGGCCGTCGTTGGTTGTGAGGCAAAGGAAGAGAACGTTCTTGTAGACGAAGTGGTAGTAAGGCACGCCGAACCGTTCGTTGTAGATCTCCGCCCAGAGCGGCCTGCCGTTGTCGTGATTGCCCGGCACGAAGAAGAACGGCATCTCGAACCCGGCCACCTCCGACAGGAAATGGTCCCACTGCGCGTTCAGCGATTCGCGGTTATCCTCGTATCCCTCGATGAAGTCGCCGATGCTCATCACGAACTCCGGCTGGAGCAGGTTGAGCTTGGCCACGGCCTCCGCGAAGATGCCTGCCCGGGGACCCCCGGCGTTGTCCGTGACCACGGCAAACTGGAAGCTGTCGGGATTGTTGTTGGCATCCAGGCTGGTCCAGGGTTTTGCTTCCGTGGCCACCTCCGCCTCCAGCGGGGCACCGCCTTCGTGTGCCAGAGCAACCACCTGCGGAAGCGTCAGCAAAAGCGCCCCGGCCACAAACATGCGCATGGACATGAGAAGATTCTCCAATGAGTTCCGTTGATTGGCGACCCGGTACACCGCACGTGCAGCGCGCAGGTCAACCTTACCGCACCGGGACCCATTATGCCTGCCCGCCGCCGGACTCGCAAAACCAATGAAACTAAACTCGTCCGATGATGCTGCGAAATCGCAAGAGCTGACTGACCACGGGGACACGGGGAACACGGAAAGGCTGGGACTCAATCCACCTTGAGGGATTTCTCTCGCAAAGGCGCCAAGAAGATGAAGAACCGAATCTGGCCTATCTGTTCTTCCGTATTCCTTTGCGGCTCCGCGTCTTTGCGAGAGGCATTTCTCTTTCTGCGTTCTTCCCCCGTGCTCCCCGTGACCCCGTGGTCGTACCTGGATTGATTCTCAGGCCCGGAGTCCGCTATACTTCCCTTCGCAAGTTTCCCGTGGGGATGTAGCTCAGTTGGGAGAGCGCTTGACTGGCAGTCAAGAGGTCGACGGTTCGATTCCGTTCATCTCCACCATTAAGAGCATTGAAGGCCAGCGGTTTACGCATGTGAATCGCTGGCCTTTTCTGTTTCACAATGTGCGGGGGATTTGCAGTTACCGAAGAACCGCATGTAGCGCAGTCACGCCCCTGTCTGGGTGCGAGGTCGGTGCGTGGAACGTACAGACCATGGTGCTCCGGCGCGTATGGTTGGCACGTACACTAATATTACGCAACAGTCCCGGCATGAGGAATGGCTTGCCGGCGCGCCTTCGGCCCTGCGAATGGCTTTTCAGTCCTTACCCCTGCCGATTGCCGTGATAAGTAAGAACTGGAAGGTCGCGATTGCGAGCGACCGCTGGCAAGGGTTCTCGACAGCGTTTGCTCTCACGAGTGCTCTGGACGACCCTCCGGCCGACGGCGCCTCGGGAGAGAAGGGGACGGTTCCGTTCACGTCGGAGCGCGGGGATGCTACTAGGGGTGACGCGGCACAAGAGGCAACCAGCAGTGAACTCGAGTTAGTTCTGGCGCATGTGCCGCTTGCTGTCCTGTACCTCAACCCCGAATCCCAAACCATATTAAGCACCCACAGGTGTCCCATAGAGGCCCATATGTTTTTCGCAAGTCGTTGCGGTTCAGAGACCATGATCTTGCCGCTCGGGAATCATCAACTAGGAATTTGGACTCGCTCTTGCCTTTCTGCAGGCGAAACAGCCTTGTGCTGTCCCATGGCTTTGAAGGGTGACGAGCAGATCACGGCGCGTCCACAGGGACGCACGCACCAAACCGAACAGGCGGGTGAAGCTGTGCGGCCACTGGCTGAGATGGGCCAGGAACCGAAGGAGCACATAGACCAACAGGGCCATCCAGACTTGCCACAGAATCGCATTCTTGCTGTGCCCGAGAAAGTCGCACAGTTGCAGCGTCTGCTTGATCTGTTTGAAGAAGGCTTCGATACCCCAACGGTGCTTGTACAAATCGGCGACCGTTTCCGGCGCCCACACGAAATTGTTGGTATGAATACCATCTCGACGTCTTTGCCGTCGCGCTCGACGATGGCGTGTATCCGGCGCAGACGTTGAGGGTAGAGTTTGCGCGTGGCGGGCGTACGCAATACGATTTCGTCGTTGCGAAGGATGCGGCCCTGAGCGTGCCGAATCCGGCGCTTGACCCAGGAGACCCCGCCCGCATCCAAATCGCACAAGTGCTCGAAATCCACATACGCCTTGTCAAACAAGACGATTTCACCAGCGCCAATGCCCGCACACAGTTCGCGGGCGCGTTTATTGTCATTGTCTCCAGCCGTGTCGACAATGGCGAACTGGGGCAGGAAACTCTGCAGATTCAACCGCAGGTGCAGTTTTGCGGCCGCCTTCTTGCGCCGGTGCTTGGCCCAATCCATACAGCTCGCGATGAGTTGAATGGTGCTGGAGTCGACCACGTGAATCATCCGTATGAAGCGACGGGGAAACCCCCGGTACGTCTTGTCGCCAAACGAACGGCTCGTCGCCGTACAATGTTTAAGCACGGCCCCAAACAGGTCTTCGGCCATCTGCGCCGAGCGGATTCGATTGGCATGCGACAGCGTGTTGCGTGCGGGTGCGGTCGCCCCCCGGATGGCAAGTCCATTCTCCCAGACCGCTTTCATGGCGCGGAAATGCGCCTGCGGAATGGAGTCTCCTACCACATGCAAGGTCGGAATGCGGCCCAAGTCGGTGCAAGCATCGCTCATGATTTCC
>JADLGB010000266.1 GCA_020849535.1 Candidatus Hydrogenedentota bacterium | reverse complement strand
GCATTCCCACATATTGTGTGGTATCCTGAAAGCACAGGGAAGGAGGCACTCGAAATCGAGAGTGCCTGAGTCCCGTAGCGCACGAAACAGGCGCGGCGGCCCGGTGGCAAGAGCCACTCGGGAAGTTGACCTGCCGTTGCCGGGCCCAAGGAAGGTCGACATCGAACATCACGAAGTTGGACGGGGTACCGCACGGTACAGGGGCAAAGTGCGGTAATGGGCACTGAGAGACAGGGCAAAACCGAATCCAGTGCCAGTGGATGCATTTGTACCCCGGTCTTTCATGCAGGCAAAGAGCCGGCACGGATGCCGGCCCTCCAGGCAATGCCGTGCGCCCCGTTGAGTTTCCTTTCCTCCGCATCTCAATCCACCTTTCCGCATGCGCTCTCCTGTGTCCAGCGTTTGTCTTCCGCACATGTCAGTCTGGAGGCAACTCATGAAGAAGAGCTACATCCTCGACACGAACGCCCTGCTCGAAGACCCCAATTGCATTCGCATCCTGCGTAACGGCGAGGAGAACGCCGTCGGCATTCCCTTTCACGTGATTCTGGAGTTGAATAAGCTCAAGAAGGAGCCGCGCGTCCAGCACTTGGTGGCGAAGGCGATCGACTCGATCCGCGAGAATCTGGAAGTCATCCAGATCGTCAAAGACGACGGGGCGGAACCGCTCATCCCGAATGTGGACCTTCAGATCCTGAAGGAAGTGAAGAATGGGGGCATGGCGGACCCGATCCTGGTCACGAACGACCGGATTCTGCAATTGCTGGCGGAGTTCAATGGCGTTCGGAGCCAGGAATTCAAGAGTTCCCATCCCTTCGAGTCGGATTCCCAGTTGTACACGGGCATCATCCGTGATGGAGAGGAACGGTATCCCAACAGTTTCGAGTGGCACGAGGGGAAACCCCTGTTTCACGGGCCTGACGGACCGAAGCTCGTAGATTACGAACACGAAGTCTGGAAGGTGAAGCCGCGCACGGTGTATCAGAATCTCGCGTTCGAGTTGCTGCTGAACGGGCACATCGATTTGGTCACCTTGCAGAGCGAAGCCGGATTCGGCAAGACGTACCTTGCGTTGGCGGCGGCCCTGTACCTCACGCTCGAACAGAAGCGGTTCGACAAGATCTACGTGCTGAAGCCGATGATCGAGATCGGCGCGAAGATGGGCTACCTCCCCGGAGATGTTGAGGAGAAGCTGGAGCCGTATATCCGCTACCTGCACGGGCTGACGAGCAAGTTGCACGCCATACGCCCGGCGAACAAGATCTTCTCCGACCCGAAGGTGGAGCACTCCAAATACGATCCCAACAAGTTCGAGATACTGCCGCTGGCGTTCATCCGTGGGATGAACATCGAGAATGCCTGTGTGATCATTGACGAAACCCAGAACCTATCGCGGACGGAGATTCGGGCCGTGCTCACGCGAATGGGCGAGAACGTCAAGTGTATCTGCCTGGGCGACACGCGGCAGGTGGACAATCCATACCTCAATGAGTCGAACAACGCCTTGAATTGGATCGTGCGCATGCTCCGGGGCAGCCACAATTACGGGCACCTGGTGTTGAAAGGGCACAAGTCGCGCGGACCCATCTGCGACGCGGTCCTGAAATCCGGATTATAGGACCGAAAGGCGGCACGTCCCAGCGCGGGCGAGCGGTTGACATGCCGCAACGTCCTTTGCTCCAATACCCTGCGTCAAGAATGTGCCCCGTTCCGCGGAGATGAACCCGCCATCGCATCCCGCGCACACTATGCCCTGGAGTAAAAACGTGTCAGACAACCAACACCAATGGGATCCGTGGTCGTTGCCCACGGCGTTCCTTTGGGTCATTTTCTTCTTCGCCGGCCTGGACCCAGAGCGGCTGTTCTACGTGTTGCGCGACGTGGGGCGAGTCGATGTGCTGACGGCCATGGTCAACAGTTCCCACTTCATCACGGTCGCGTTCGCGGCGTATCTGGGCGTGTACGCCTACCAGCGCTGCCTGGAGTACGGGCTGTCCAAGACTGTCGCAAAAGACCGGGCACTTCAATTCGGAGTGTTGGGGCTCGTCGCGTTCTTGAGCTTCTCGTTGCTGCAATTGCTGCATCTCCAGGATATTCCGGTGCCGTATCTTCGGGTAGTGGTGGTCGTGGTCGCGTTCGCCAAGGTCAGCGCGTGGTTCTACTTGCTAATTATCGTGCTTCGCTACTCCGTGCTGGGGCAGACGGAGGTTTTCGCCAACATGATATCGCTCTTCCCCAGCACGCACCGGCATGACGCGACGGAGGAAAGCTTGGGCAAGTCGAGCAGCGTGGCATGGATTGACCCCCAGAGTGGTACTGTTACCAAGGGCCCGGCGGCACCGACCGGTATGTCCGAGCAGACGCACAGCCGGGCCAACGACGGGTCCTAAACCCAGGGAGTGTCAACAAACGCCTTGGGCGGGGCGTTACTATTGCGGCACGAGCGGCTTACGCCGGGACTGGTGTGGGAAAGCATGATTCGCTGCAGGTGCGGTATCTTCTTTTTGCTCATGGGTTTAGTGGCTAGTCCCTGTCTGCTTGCACAGGGGACGCTGCGTCTTGGCAAGCCGGCCAAGAATGGGTCCACGGTTACCGTGCCGGTGCTTCTCGAAGGCGAGGTGGGTGATGGGGTTGCCGCGCTGGACTTTACCCTGCGGTACGACCCGGCGCTGCTGGCCCCGACCGGGGTCCGCGCGGGCGATGCGGCGGCCACGGCCGGGAAGGGCGTCCAATACAACGTGACCGCACCCGGGCGCTATGTGGTCATGATGTTCGGCTTGAATCAAACGACCATCCAGAACGGAAAGGTGGCTGATATCGCATTGCGCACGCTGGCGGCCGGAGAGGGCACCACCACCGACATCGCCATCGGCAGCACGACGCTTGCGTCATTGAGCGGGGACACGATTGCTTCGAAAGGAAGCACCCGGACGCTTGACCTGAGTGCGGAAATCCCCGAGGAACCGACCGATCCGGCGGACCCTACAGACCCTACCGATCCGGCCGATCCGACCGATCCGGGTGACCCAGGTGACCCGGCCACACCCCCCACGGACACTCCAGAAGGTCCAGCGGACCCCAGCGGTCCGGTGGTCAATCCTGGCACCCCGACGGGAGGCATACCTTCCGTGCCGGACTCGGGGCAGGACACGGATGGTTCCTCTGGAGGCGGGCGCTCAGCCCCGGCAGGCGCGCCGTTGTCCCGTTCGATGAATGCCGCAAATTCCGGACTGGCCCAGTTGGAGCGGATGGCCCGTGAGCTGGAACGAAAGCGCGCGCAACTTCCCACGCCCAGTGTCTCCGCGCAGTCCGGGGGCGGCACAAGTGCGGACGCTGAACTGACCGAGGGGGCGGCCTCCCAGGGGAAGACTCCCGGGACGGGATTGCCTCCCGGCGGTTTCCCGAATGGCGGCGAGCAGCCCGGCAGTGCGCGAACGGAAGTGGCGCTGTTGGCACCGCAAACGGCGGGGACTGCGGCGGCTCCAGACGCAGCCCTGCGAACTATGCCGCCAGTGGAGCCCAGGAAGCCATGGCTTGGACGGGTGGAACTTTGGCTTGCCGCAGGCGTGGCGACTGTCTTCGGATTGGGCCTCTTGCTGCGCAAGAGGCTGTTCTCATAATCAAGGCGGACGTGCCGGCTCTACGCGGCCACGGATTCGGTGAAGGCCCCTTTGATGTCGAGGACGATCTTGCCGAATTGTTCCCCCCGTTCCATGCGGCCAACCGCATTGGCCGCGTCTACCAGGGGGAGAACGGAATCGATGACCGGCTTCAAGCGGGCGATGCCGACGGCGCGAACCATCTGCCGGAACTCTTCACGGGAACCCATGGTCGATCCGATCACGCTCACATGGTTCCAGTAGAGAGCGGAAATGTCGGCTTGCGTCCGGGCGCCGGTCGTGACGCCGCAATGCACGATGCGCCCGCCGCGGCGAATGGCCCCGAAGTTGATGGGCCAAGTGGCCGCGCCGACGGAATCAAGGATTAGATCCACGCCGCGGCCGCCGGTCAGATCCTTCACGGCCGCTGCGACGTCGGGGTTGGTCCCGTAGTTGATGGCCTCCGACGCGCCGAGTCCTCGGGCGCGTGCGAGCTTCTCTTCGGACGATGACGTGACGATCACTTCGGCCCCGGCCAGCCGCGCCAATTGGAGACCGGCAATGGCGACGCCGCCTCCAATCCCGTGGATGAGCACGGTTTCGCCGCCCTTGAGATTGCCGCGCGACATCAACATGCGCCACGCGGTGAGGTACGCGAGGGGCAGGGCGGCAGCCTCTGTGTAACTCAGATGGGGGGGCGCGGGCTGCACGTTCACCGCGGGTACCGCGATTCGTTCCGCGAAGGTGCCTGGCCGGTTCATGCCGATGATGCCGTAGTAGAGACACTCGCTGTGCTCGCCGCGCAGGCAGTACTCGCAGACGCCGCATGACAGGCCGGGATTCAGGACGACTTCGTCGCCGATATGCACGGAATCGACCTGACGGCCTTTGGCAACTACGGTGCCGGCCGCATCAGAACCCAGGACGTGGGGGAAGCACAGCTCCAGTCCCGGACGCCCCTTGCGGACCCAAATGTCCAGGTGGTTCAAGGCTGCGGCACGCACGGCTATCACCACTTCGTCGTGCGCGGGTTCGGGATCGGGGACTTCGCCGACCTGGATGCAGTCGAGTTCGCCGTTCTGGGAAATGTATGCTGCTCTCACGGAAAACCCCTCCTTGCCGCACTCCTGTGGTTGGACTTTCGGAACAGACCCGCACGCGCCATCAGCCTACCCTCCGGTCCCGCGGCGGGTCAAGGCCTTCGGTACTGCCGATGACTGCGCCGGTCTGCGCGGAGAAGGAAGTCATGCCCAACGGAAGTAATCAAGCGGGGACTTCGCGGCACACGCTTGTCCCCCGATCTGAGATTCTGAATCCCCGATTTAAGATCTCAGATTTGGGATCTCAGATCGGGGATTTGGAGAAGAGACAGGCGAGGGCGCCTGTCCCACACGCGCTCGGCGCGCGCTTTGCCCGTGGTTTGCCCGCGCTTGCAATGCCGGGCTGCGTTCTTTCTCTCTTCTGAACTGGGGTTCGTGAAGATTACTGGGGATTTGAGACGAGCAGCGAAGTGATGATAGCCGTGTGGGCGCCCTCGCCTGTCGTCCCATTCAGCAGGCGTTCTTCATGCTGCGAAAAGTCGATGTCCATGGTCAATCACTCGGTCCTGATGCTATTGTATTTACCCTCGGATGCGGCGGTCCGCCGTTTCCAATACGATCAAGCGACAGCACGGGGGAAAGATGGAGTTTCAAGCAGACTACCTACATTTTGCCGCGGTGATGAAGAACGATCGCCCCGCGCGCCTGCCCATTTACGAGCACCTCATCAACGCGACATTCATGGAGAAGGCTCTCGAAGTCCCGTTCGCCGATCTCGAGCGTGGAAATTGCGCCGACCTGGACGAATTCTTCCGCCATTACTGCCGCTTCTTCAAGGCCATGACTTATGATGTGGTGTCCTACGAGGTGTGCATCACGCCGTTTCTGCCGGGGAGCGGGGCGCTGGTGAGTGGGAAGCCGGGGCCCATCCAGGGCCGCGCGGATATGGAGGACTATCCGTGGGATGAACTGCCGGACATCTTCTGGAGGGACGCGGGTCCGAAGTTCGAAGCGTTGGCCGCGGCGTTGCCGGAGGGGATGAAGGCCGCGGGGGGCATCGGCAATGGCGTGTTCGAGATTGCGCAGGATCTCACCGGTCTTGCCTATCTTCCCTAC
The DNA here is from genome assembly GCA_020849535.1 of Candidatus Hydrogenedentota bacterium. Classification (GTDB taxonomy): domain Bacteria; phylum Hydrogenedentota; class Hydrogenedentia; order Hydrogenedentales; family SLHB01; genus JAHDWY01. The sequence continues at coordinate 33,865 of JADLGB010000266.1, read as the reverse complement.
ATGCAGGCAGAAGACCCCGAACTCTATGCGGAGCTGTTCAATCGCATCGGCACGCTCATGGCCCGCATCTGGGACACGTTCCTGAAGCGCCATGCGGAGGTGTTCGTGGCGTGCCGCTTTGGAGACGACCTCGGATTCAAATCGTCGCTGCTGACGAATCCTTCTACCGTGTTCGACAACATTCTGCCCCAGTACCGGCGGATCATCGATGCGGTCCACGCCGCGGGGAAACCGTTCATCTGGCACTCGTGCGGGTGCATCTTCCTCGTCATGGAGGCCATGATCGAGGCCGGGATCGACGCGAAGCATTCCAATGAAGACAACATCGCGCCGTTCATGAAGTGGATCGACGATTACAACGCGCGGATCGCGTTGCTGGGCGGGTTCGATTTGGGATTTCTGTGCCAGTCGAGCCCTTCCGAAATCACGGCGGCCGTGGTGGAACAAGGACGGGAGTTCCGTGCCAAGGCGCGGGGGTATGCGCTCGGCTCGGGCAATTCCATTCCGGACTACGTACCCGTGGAAAACTACCTCGCCATGATCGAAGGGGCGCGGAAGATCCGGGAAGTGAATTGAAGGCACGCATGGCGGATTTGGCACGCGCCATCAATGCCTGTTACACTCCGTCCATCGATGTGAAGGAGACGTTCATGATCTTTGTGAAGACATTCAAAGGTTACGAAGATAAGACTGCCGAGTTGGACGCCACGGTGAACGGGTGGATACTCAAGAATAAGGTGGATGTGGTCACCGTGTCCGCAGTGTTGAGCCATGAGCACGCCGGGCGCGCGGGTTCCGGCGACCTCATCTATACGGTCCTGTATCGCTCCGACGTGACGCTCGCCTAAGCTGGAGGTCCTACCGCCTCGGCGTAGAGTTTGGGGCGTTCCTGGTCGTACGCGGCCAGGGGCGCCTGAATGCGGGCCAGGAGTGTCTCCAGGGGCTCGCCCTGTTCGATGCTCTCCCTGAGGGCGGATGAGCCTGCCAGCACGTCGAAGCTCTTTTCCCATTGGAACTTCCTTGGATGCGCACGGCGGATCGCGGATATCAAGCCCACCACCAACGCGAAAGGCCGCACTGCGGCGGCATCAATGACGGTTATGCGGATTCCATCGCAATGCTCGTCCTGATAGCGCGGCGCACTTGCCTTGCCGGGGATACTGACGGGCGTGTATTCGATGGCTTCGAGTTTGCAGCCCGCGCACACCGGGGCCGGCACTTGGCCGATGACTTTTTTCGGATCGAGCCACGGTGCGCCGAAGACTTCAAACGGCGTTTCGGTGCCGCGGCCTTCGTTGAGGTTGGTGCCCTCGAATAAGCACGTGCCCACGTAGAGCAGGGCCGCGTCCGCGGTGGGGATGTTCGGCGAGGGAGCCAACCACGGGAGCGAACACTCCGGGAAGAGGCGCTCGGGCGTCCAGGCATCGAGCGCACTCACCGACACGCGGAGTTTCTGTTTCGCAAAGATCGTCTTCTGAAAGTGAAGCGCGATCTCTCCCATGGTGAGTCCATGCCGGATCGGCACGGCGCCCCAGCAGACCATGGACGAGGTATTCACCGCGATGGGACCTTCGAGCACGGCGCCGCCGACGGGGTTCGGCCGGTCGAGCACGAGCACCGGTACGCGCGCCTGTGCGCAGACTTCCATGCAGGACTTCATCGTGGCGGCGTACGTATAGTAGCGCGCGCCAACATCCTGAAGATCGACCACGAACACATCGACTCCAGCAAGCTCTTTTGTCGACGGGGCCTTACGGTCCCCGTACAAACTCACGACCGGGTATTTCGCCTTTTCGGACGCAACAGACTCTCCCGCCTCAGCTTGGCCGCGCAGCCCGTGCTCGGGGCTGTATACGATCGAGATGGTGACTTCCGGCGCCAGTGCCAAGACATCGAGAATCCCGCGGCCCAGTTGATCCACGGCCGCGTGGTGCGTCAGCAGGGCGATCTTCTTGCCGCGCAAGTCCTGGAAATCCTCGCGCAGCACGCGGTCCAGGCCGCTGTGCGCGTTCGTGGAGCGGGGATAGAACGCCTTGGCAACACCCGTGTAGAAAATGCGTCGGAATTCCTCGTTGTTGCGCGTGGCGCGGGACGGGTGGCAGGTGTTGCCGAGCTGCATCGCGAACAGGCCCGACGCGCGGTCCATCCACAGGCTGGTACCGGTCCACCCGGAATGGCCGAAGGCCGTGCGTGACGGTAGGAAACCGGAATTCTTGGTGGACCAGGGATCGACCTGCCAGCCGAGTCCCTGCCACGGCCACGCGGGGATCTGCGGCACCTTCATCATCATGTCCAGCGTTTCCGGCTTCAGTACCTTTCCCGAAAGGTAGGCCCTGCAAAAAGTTGCGAGGTCATCGGCGGTGCTGAACAACCCCGCGTGGCCCGCCACGCCGCCCACGGCGTACGCGTTTTCATCGTGCACTTGGCCCACGACGAGCTTCTTGCGCCAGGGGCATTTCTCCGTGGCCGCGCAGCGCGCTGCGTAGGCGGCGTCGGGGTTGAAGCGCGTATCTTTCATGCCCAGCGGCGTAAAGATGCGATTGACGCAGAAGCGGTCCAGGGAGTCCGCGGCGGCGATCTCCACGATGCGTCCGAGGATCATGAATCCCACGTCGGAGTAAAGCCAGCGCGTGCCGGGTTTCCATTTCAAGGGCAGGGCAGTGTAGCGCTGGAGCATTTCGTCGATGGTGCTGGACTCTTTGTAGTACGGCAAGCCGGAGACCAAGCCCGCGCTGTGCGTGAGGCAGTGCCGCACAGTAATCGGCTCGAATGCGGGAATGGGCAGGTAGTGAAAGACGGAGCGGTCCAGATCGAGTTGCCCTGCTTCGTGCAGCAGCATCAGCGCGGTGGTCGTGGCGACGACTTTCGTCAACGACGCCAGGTCGTAGGGCGTGTCCTTCTGGACGGGTAGACTCGCGGGCGTAATCTGGCGTAGGCCGGATGCCTCGTGAAGGTAGGTCTTCTGCAAGTCTCCGATGTACGCGACACCCCCCGGGCTTTTGGAGACGCGCAACGTATCTTCCAGAAGCGCGTTCCACACGGAGGGATCGGCGTCCGGCCCGGATGGGTAGACGATTTGTTGCTGGCTCATGGACCTCCAGGATCAATACTGAGCCGCGAGAGGTCTCGCGGATTGTAGGTGTTTTCCCAATAGCTGATGCTTCGCAGCCAATCCGGGGGATTATACCGGGGCCGCGCGGGTCATGAAAGCGGGCGGGGGGGGGCACGGACCTGCACGGACGAACACAGACGAACGCCGAGAAACGCGGAACTACGCTGACAAGCTTGAGTCTGACTTGATTCACTTGAGACGAAGCACTAGGATTCGTGATTAAGGTCGTATGGCTACTCAGATTACGCGAGAAGAACTGCTCCCGGTCCTTCCTGCCCGGCCGTCAACTGGACACAAAGGAACGTTCGGCCATGTGCTGATTCTGGCCGGCTCTCAAGGCTTTACCGGTGCGGCCAAGCTCGCCGCGGAAGCCGCGGGGCGCTCCGGCGTCGGTCTGGTCACGGTTGGCGTTCCCGGCACCCTTGCCGATTGCGTTGCGGCGTCCCTGCTGGAGGCGATGAGCCTCTCCTTGCCCGACACTTTGCAGGAGTCCTTTTCGACTGCCGCTGTTGCCCAAGCGTTGGACGCCACCCAGACGCGCGACGCGGTCGTGCTGGGCCCTGGCATCTCGCAACACGCGGATACGCGGCGTTTCGTACACGATTTCGTCGCAGGGTGCACCGTTCCGCTGGTGTTGGACGCGGACGGACTCAACTGCATCGGCCCGGCGCCCGGGGCTGTGGCGCTGGCGAAGGCCCCGGTGATCCTCACCCCGCATCCAGGCGAAATGGCCCGGCTTCTGAATTGTTCCGTGGAGCAGGTGCAGCGCGACCGGGAAGCCGCCGCGAGATTGCTTGCCAGCGTCTGCGGCGGTGTGACGATCCTGAAGGGTAGTGGTACCGTCGTTGCCGATGCCTCCGGCGCATGCTGGATCAATCCCACCGGCAATTCGGGACTTGCGAAGGGCGGTACGGGCGATGTGCTCGCCGGGATTCTCGGAGGGCTGCTTGCCCAAGGTATGGACGCCTGTGCCGCCTCGCGGCTTGCCGTCTATCTTCACGGGCTTGCCGGGGATTTCGCGGCGCGTGAACGCACGGAGCGGGGCATGATCGCGCGCGACGTCATCGCCGCCCTCCCCGCGGCGTGGCGCGAGTTGGAAAGGACCCGCTAGACGATGCGTTCCCTGAATGACATGGGCGAATTCGGATTCATCGACCGTCTCGCCCGCATCATTCCTTCTTCACCCACCGTAGTCGAAGGCATCGGCGACGACTGCGCCGTACTCCGTGTGGGGGAACGTCTGGTGCTGGTCTCCACGGACATGTTCATTGAAGATGTCCACTTCCGGCGCGAGGGCGTCTCGCCCCGTGATATTGGGTGGAAGGCCGCGTCCGCATGCTTGAGCGATATCGCGGCAATGGGTGGCGCACCCCTGTACTGCCTCACCTCGCTCGCGTGCCCGGGCGATGAGACCGCCGTCTTTCTCGAAGAAATCTACCGCGGCATGTTGAGCGCCATGTCCCGCTACGGAGCCGTGATCGTGGGCGGCGACACCACGCGCTCGCCGCGCGGCATCATCATCGATGTCATCGCCGTTGGCGAAGCCATCGGAGGACACTTCCTGCGGCGGCGCGGCGCCAAAGTGGGCGATGTCCTCGTCGTGACAGGCTCATTGGGGTGTTCCGCGGCGGGCCTGCACGCGTTGACCCATGGCAATTCCTGCGGAGAACTCGTCCAGGCCCACATGTACCCCAGTCCCCGCATCCTGGAGGGGCAGTGGCTGTGTACTCGCGAGAGCGTCCACGCCATGATTGATATCAGCGACGGGCTCTGCCAGGACGCCGGCCACCTGGCCAAGGCTGTCCGCCTTGGCGTGGACCTCTACCCGGAGCGGCTCCCGGTCACGCCGGCCCTTGCGCAGTATTGCGCGGAGCACGGCCTGGATCCCGTCCAGCTTATGCTCTCGGGAGGCGAGGATTACGAGCTGCTCTTCGCGGCCGACGCCAAGAATGTGGATAAAGCGATGGAAGCCTTTCACCACGAATTTCGCCTGCCCACTACGGTCATCGGCACCGTTACCGACGAATGGACCGGCGTCCGCACTAACGGCCAGATCCCCCCGCGCGAGGGCTTCGACCACTTCAAACCGCAGACCCCCGAGAATTCCTGAGCGCGGCGCGTCAGAAATAATCCGGCGCGTTCCCCCTCTTCCACTTGATATTGCAGCCCATGCTTGGCCGCTGTTGCCCGGCAACCGGTTGACCCGCAAGTACCGCGTCCAGAGCGGCGCGCAGATCTCTCCCCGTCACCGGCACCCCATTGCCCGGCCGGCTATCATCCAACTGGCCCCGGTAGGCCAGGCGCCGCTCGCCGTCAAATACGTAGAAATCCGGCGTGCACGCCGCGCGATACGCCTTGGCCACCGCCTGCGATGCATCGTAGAGATACGGGAACGTGTATCCCCGCGACTCGACCTCGCGTGCCATCATCGCGGGCGCGTCGTCGGGATATAGGTCCGCGTCGTTCGAACCAATCGCGACCACCCCCACGCCCTTCGCCTGATAGTCGCGCCCCAACCGCGCCAGTTCCTCCGCAACGTGCTTCACATACGGACAATGGTTGCAGATGAACATCACCAGCAGCGCCTTCGAGGACGCGAAATCCTCCAGCGTCACCTGCATGCCCGCCGTATCCGGCAGCGAAAACGAAGGCGCCTTCGTCCCCAGCGGCAACATCGTCGATGGCGTCAGTACCATGATTGACATCTCCCCGCGCAACTATTCCGAATGACCCCGCACTTTTCCCGTATCGTAGCCAACGCAAAACCGCAAAAGCCAGGTAATCGCTCTACAGCGAGCGGCATGCAGGCCAGACGCCGCCGCGTTTAACAGCGATCAAACACTATCATAGCATCAAGCTACGGGCCAAATGTGTCCAATAGTTATACCGGCAACAAATCTTCTTGACAAAATTCAATAACCATGATTATATACCTATGGCATGTGGAGTACACCTATTTAAGACCATCGACATTAAACATGGCGTTTCAGGTACACCAAACCTTGGTAGGGCCTGTGCCACGCCATCCGCAACGAGGGGGAAACATGTGTAGACAACCGCTCCGTCTCTGCCTTTCCGTTGGCCTCCTGTCCGCAGTTTGCGGGGAACCTGCCACCGATAGCCTAGCATCTTGTGCATTTATCAAAATGATAGTACTATAAATGCAGCTCTCGGGAAGGTCCGGAGCGTCCGAAGTGAAACCTTGCGCACATCAGTCGCCCGCACAGTGCGACAGGCAGGCCCTGACAAATGGTTACTGTTCCTCTCTATTCTGCTCTCTATTCTCTCAATTACAAACTCGTGCTCTCTACAAGGCGGTCATACTCATCATAGGAATCTCAACAAGCTTATACGCCTGGGGCTGCATTGCGATGCTGGGACTCTACGTCGCGACAAGCAAGTTGTCGGCCTTTGGCGTCTCTATGTCAACGGCCGATGAGGATCGCGAGATCCTAGTTGGTCAGTTACAGTTGTACTTGGTGTCATGTGCGATTCCCCTCTTGTGGTTTGGCCTGGTGTTTCTCAGACGCTCTCGATTCCTTAAGGTATGGTGGTTGCTGCTATTCATGTGCATCTTCCAGTGGGTGTTCGCACGGGCATGCGTATTCTTCATTGAGAAGCTCTCGGGGCATTGGAACTACGAGGGCACAGCAGAAGTCTATCCCACTTTTGCCGAAGTCCGACATGGACTGTCGGTTTTTGAGTCCATGATCTATGCACCAGCGCTTTATCTCGTTGAGCATGGCTACGGGATGCTTGCGCTTGTCCTGCACTCCCTCGTGCTGGGTGGGATTGTCACGGGAATCCTTTATGCCCTCGTGCGGATATATCGGATGTGGCGCAGGCCGCCTGCGGCGGATGAGACTGAATTGGAGCTGTTAGGATGTGACAACTGATAAATGCACTCTGCGTGATCAGCCGAAGTGGCCCTACCGGAGGATCTTCGAGTGAATCGAGAGCACGTCCTCCACTACGCAGGCAAGCTGGCGCTGGCGGCCGTAACACTGGTAATAGGTCTGTGGGCGATGCTCTGGTCGTTGGGCGCCATATTCAAGACGAACAACCTGCTTTGGGCGCTCGGAGCTCGAGGATTTACCCCTGAAGACCGCAGCCTGCTCTTCCCCGGTGGTGCAATGTCCAGCATTCACCTGCTGTCCATTGCACATACGATCTTCATCCCGATTCTGGTGCTGATGCTTGCGTCGGTCCCCTTCAACCGCGCCACGTGGTGGCTGACCCGTGCGACGGTGTTTATTGCTGTCTTGGCTATGGACTGCGGGGCTATCGCCGTCTGGTTCGCCCCCTACGGCGGACCAATCGGGATTCAGCCGCCGGGCTCGGCGTTCGAGAGGATTCGGGCTGGATTCAACCTGCTGGAGCATGTTCTGTTTGGCCCATTGCTCGACCAGGCGGAGCGCGGCGCGTCATCGTGGGTCATCGTGGTGCACGCGGTCATCGTGACGGCGATCCTCCTCCTCGCGATAGAGGGTCTGCGCTGGGCCGCGCGCCTGGTGCGTCCCAGAAAGGCGCACGAACCGGACGGCGGGGAGTTAACATCATCGTCTTGATGCACAAGAGACGGCGTCTGCTGAAGGCTGCGGGAGTATGCCTCGCCCTATACCTCGCCTATCAGGCGTTCATTTTCGCCTACAACTACAACTCGCCGTTCACGTGGGGCGTGCCGTGGTTGGGAAGCTATCTTGTCAGTGAATGGGTCTATGCCGAGCGGGTCGAGCACGAGGGCGACGAGCGGTACTGGTTGGCAGTGTTGCGGGAGTCGGATATCCCTGCGCTTCAGCGCCCCGCGCTGGGGGGCGACTCCGAGGACGTGCAGAGCGGGCGCTGTTTGCCGTCCGCGTTTTTCTACACGGGCTCGTACTCTTGTCCCATAAGCCGGATCAACTTGAATGAAAGGTTGCTTTTCAGCGGCACCATAGTCGTGCGCAACACGCGTGAGTTCTACCATTTTCGGCGCATCAACACGGCTCTCAACTCTCTCCTGGACCAGGGATCGCCCGCGATTGTGGAATGGCTTGCAACGCGCAGCGACACCTTGCCGCCGCGACGCTTGGACCCATTGATTTACTATTCGCTGGAGGGGATAGGATGGCCCGAATGGTCCTCATCCTTCTGGGCCGACACACGAACCCATTGGAGGAAGATATCGGCGGGGAAGAACCCGGTATACCGCCTGCTCGCGCTGCATTCAGCCCATTACTGGTGCGAGACGGCCGACGAACTGACCGCAGTCTACGACAAAGCGTTGCATGAACAGAATTCGTTGTTTCATTCAACCACATTGCATTACATGCGCGCCATGGCTGCGCACAGACCTGAGGAATGGAGTGAATACGGCCCCTTCTCGGCTATGGAGCAGGACGAGATTCGCGCCGTCTTTCGAGGCCCGTGGAAGCGCGCGGTGGAGGAGTTCCAGCGAAACCACCACGCCAGCCACGACGCCACGGAGTTCCATTGGCTCGTACCGCAGGATATCCAGAAGACCCTTGAGTATCTCAGCGGAGAGCATGGCGCAGCGCAATGAAGGTGTGGTGGTGACGGATGGTTCCGAGTAGATTTGGACGAAGCAGGGTAGAATTGCACCGCACCATGTCTATGCACTTTTCGACGCTACTGCGATTTTGTCAACGCCACGCCGCACGAATTGCACTCATGGCCGCGGGTTTCGTATCGGGCGTGTACGTATGGATGTCCCTGGCACGTGCCATGGTGCTTGTGTCACCGTTTCTGTCGACATACGGCGTAACGGAAGTCTCACGCTACCAACGAGTATTTCCCGGCGGACAGTGGCTGTGGATATTCTGCTGTGTGGCACCGTTTCTGTGATTGGGCCTCGGGTTCCTGAAACAGTCCCATTTCTCAAGCATCAAGTGGGGACTCGTGTTGGTGTGCTTTTATCAGTTGTTTCTTGCTTGGGTGTTTGATCTGTTCACTGAGCGGTTCGGGAGTTATTGGGAAATGCCTTTGTGGGTACAAGAATGGCCGACCTTTGGGCAAGTCCGCGCGGGGTTTTCGCCTATCGAGCGCGTGGTCTGCGCGCCGGTCTTGTACTTGGTCGAGCATGGCTACGGGACACTCGCCCTTGTCCTGCACTCCCTCGTGCTGGCGGCGATTGCCACGGGAATCCTTTATGCCTTCGCGCGGATATACTGGATGTGGCGCAGGCCGCCTGCGGCGGGTGGGGCGGAGGCGGTTTGCCGCGTGAATGAGGAGGGCGGGGCAGGGGCCTGAATACGGTATTGGCAGCGCCTTGCGCGTCGCGGATCAATGACCGGACCGAACACCAAAGACGGAACATCTCAATGAGTGAGCAACCCGAAAACACTGGGTGTGTGCAACGCGTGATTCTCGCTTTACTCGGCGTGATAACAGGAGGTCTGTTTGCCTTCTATTGCTGGTTAATGGCCTTTTGGGTTTCCGGCAATATCCTCGAGGCCTACGAGCCATCCTTTCCGGTTGAACGGCCCTACACGCCACTCATCGGATGGCCGCGCGAAGCCTTCTATCTTATCCTGCTGCCAGCGCTCTTCTTGCTGCTTGTGGCGTTACCGCGTTCTGCGTTTGCGCGGTTGAAATGGGTCGCGGCTGGTGTCTACATTTCCCAGTTCGTGGCGAGTCGTGCGTTTGCGTTCTTGCTGCAGTATTTCCATAACTACCATGACTCTCCGTATTTTGTGGACACTTTTGCGGACATCCGGCAGGAGATGACGACGGTGGATCGGTGGATTTATTCGCCGCTCGTTGCGTTGCTGGAACGCGGCTGGGGGTATTGGGCGGTTGCGCTTCACTCCATCCTGCTCGGCACGTTCTGGACGCTGGTCATTTACGGGGTCTATCGCGTCTTCAAACGGCTTGTGTTGGCGCGCAGGGCCGCGCGCGAAGCGAAGGCATCAGGCCTCGAAGCGCGGTAATTGATTGGCGTTTTGGCAAGAAATGGTGACAGGACTTTATGCTATACTACTCGAATTGCCGTTAAATCGTAGTCTGTCCCCGAATTGCCTGAATACGGTATTGGCGGCGCCTTGCGCGTCGCGTATCAATGACCGGACCGAACGCCAAAGACGGAACATCTCAATGAGTGAGCAACCCGAAGACACTGGGTGTCTGGAACGCGTGATTCTCGCTTTACTCGGCGTGATAACAGGCGGACAGTTCTCGTTCTATTGTTATTTATTGGCGTTCTTTGTTTTAGGTAATTTCCTGGAGGCCTACGAGCCGTCTTTCCCGATTGAACGCTCCGACAAGTCACTGATCGGAGAACCCATCGATGCCTTGACATATCTCATCTGGTTGCCAGCGCTTTTCTTGCTGCTTGTGGTGTTACCGCGTTCGGCGTTTGCACGGTTGAAATGGGTCACGGCTGGTGTCTTCGTTTCGCAGTTCGTTGCGAGTCGTGCGTTTGCGTTCTTGCTGCAGTATTTCCACAATTACCATGATTCTGCATATATTGTGGACACTTTTGCCGAGATCCGGCGGGAGATGACGACGCTGGATCGGTGGATCTATTCGCCGCTCGTTGCGTTGCTGGAACGCGGCTGGGGGTATTGGGCGGTTGCGCTTCACTCCATCCTGCTCGGCACGCTCTGGACGCTGGTCATCTACGGCGTTTATCGCGTCATCAAACGGCTCGTATTGGCGCGCAGGGCCGCGCGCGAAGCGAAGGCATCAGGCCTCGAAGCGCGATAAATGATTGGCGTTTTGAGAAGAGATGGTGACCGCGGTAAATTCTGTACTACGTGACTGGCATTTAGATCGCGGATGCCTCTGGAGTTGCGCGATTTCCGAATTGCCAGCGCCCGGCTTGAACCGAGCACACGTGGAGATATGGGTCACCGGCGCTGAAGGGCGGTGCGTACGGCCCACGCAATCGCGGCGATTGGGGCCGCGGTCAGTAGACCGCCGCCGAATCCGGGCGCGCCAGAGAGCAGCGACCACGCTACTCCGGCACTGAAGCAGGCCCAAAGCACCGCGGGAACGATCAGCGGGTGCCGCACGCGTGAGCCGTTTGGGGCGGACACGAGCTATCCCTCCTCATTTGCGAGCGTAATGGAACGGACCGGTATCGTGCGACGCGCGCGTGCCAGCCGGGCGCGAATCTTACCTCTCCATCGGGCCATCGTGAGGATGGCGCCGGAGATGGTCAGCAGCCCCGTGCCAATCCCCAGCACGCAGTACACTGCCTTAAGGAATAGGCCGCCATAGTTGCCGAAGTGAACGGGGACGCAGAACATGGCCGCGTCGATCCACGGCGGCACGTCAATGGACTCGGCCCCGCCTGGATTGCCCGCCGGCACGAGGCTATAGACCGGTAGAAACTTCTCCAGCTTCCCTTGGCGCTCGTGAAAACAGAAGAAGTGTTGGGGACCCTGGAATCCCCCGGGAAACACGACGCTGCTTACTGGCGCGTCTGGGTGGATCGCGGAGGCCGCTCGCAGAATCTCGTCTACGGGCACCCGCGGCGCACCAGAAGTCGCGATGCCCGATCGTGACGTGTCATCCGCCGTCCGGGCCTGGACTTCGGCGGCTGCCCACATGCGCGCACCGAGCAGCCCGAAGGTAAGGAAGATGCCCGTCACCGCCATAAGCAGGTTAAAGGCCAGAGCACTCACCCCGGCCAATTTGTGGAAGTCTGCCGAGGTGCGCCGCGCGCCCCTCTTCAATCTCAGGGTTCCGTACAGGACACCCTTCATGAAAGGCGTGTAGATGACAATGCCTGTGAGATTTGACGCCAGAAAGATGACCGCCATCATCCCGATGAAGACGCCTCCCAAGGTGCCGAGGAACAGGTCGGTGTGCAGATGAAGCACGAACTCATGGATTGCCGCGGCCTTGCTTTCGACTTCGGCGCGCACTTCGCCACTTGTTGAATCAAATGCATAGCGATGCACGGTGGCCGGCCGTTCCAACAATGCCACGGTATAGGCAGCCTTGCCTCCCTCGGCAGGCCGCAACCCCATGGGGATGGCGCCGGGATGATGTTTCGCGAGCCGGTCAAACGCTTCCTGCAGTGGCGTGTTCGCTGTGTCAGGCACCTGCGCGATCACTTCGCCTTTGGGCGGGTCGAAGACCGCCTCGATATTCTCGGCAAAAACCAGGTAGGCCCCGGTAATGCTGAGCAACAGGATATTCAACCCCGAAATCAGCCCGCACCAGCGGTGCACGGCATGTAGCCAACGTACCGAACGCAAGGGGAATCTCCCGATCGTAGAGGCGGAGCGGACACCGGCGCCGCGCGATGTCCGCTCCACCAAAGGCCGCTACCGGTTGTACACAGACATCACGATGGCGTTGCCCCTGTTGATCGGCTGTGCGTTGCATTCACCATACTTCAGGAACTCCACGTGCCCGTCCAGGTACAGGACGTTTGAGCCTCCCGGCACGTGATTGTACGCGTGGGTTTCCGTGGATAGTGCGTCAAACATGATGTAGATCTCGCTCTGCGCGCGTGCCGAGCCGGCGGGGTTGTTGATATCGGTAATGGTGAACCGTTCGATCCCTTCGCGAAGCCGGCGCACCGTGTCGCTGCCCCCGTTGCCGTTGCCCGGAGCGGACGACGATAGATCAACATCTTCATCAACCGGGGAGAAAAGACCATCCGGCGGATTCGCCATGGCGGCGAGGTAGAGTTCAAAGATGCGGTTCATCACATAGCCGAACTGAACCGGGACATCCATGGCCATGTAGGTAGAGTCGACTCCGTAAAGTCCCGCGGCGAACGCCAACGTCGGAATGCTGCTCAGCACCGCCTGCGGATCGGTGCAATCGCAGCGATCGAGCATGAACCCCGTGTACTGGTAGCTCGCGTCTATCGCGCGGCCGCAACTGCGGAACCCATACCCACCATAGCCCACACACCAGTTCCCATCCTCATCCTTGGCTGCATCGATATCCATCTCGCGCTCGGCGTCAGAGGGGCAGAAGATCAGCGCCGGATCGGTGAGATACTCGGGATAGAGCGCCATGGGCAGCGGGCCGGCATCCAGGACAATCCCAGGCGAGCCATCCTTCTGAGGAAACCAGCCCAGGGCGAAAGGCGGCATGCGTTCCCCTTCGGACTCGCCCGCATACATCTTGAATACAATCCCCCATTGCTTGAGGTTGTTCATGCAACTTGCCCTGCGTGCCGCCTCACGCGCTCGCGCCAAGGCGGGAAGCAAAATCGCCGCCAATATTCCTATGATGGCAATGACGACGAGTAGTTCTATTAGAGTAAATCCACTTTTGCGCATTATGCGTATTCTCCTGTTTAGATCAATGCTGAAGCCTAGGCGACTATCGGTGTACTTGCAAAACCTTTGCAATGTTTTAATCATTTTTGTTCAGTATGCTAATCGATTGTAGCGCCATTAGTCAAGCCGCCTGCTTTCCGTCGATTCTCCCCGTTCGGTATCTGTACGTGCTGCTTCTGGTCTGTTGTGCCAAGCGTCCTTGCAGCAGCACATGGGCTGTGCAATCATCATCACGGGGAAACCCACTCACTCCAACGGCAGAAGAGCGGAGGACGCGGCCATGCGCGTGCGGAAATGGGAGCGGCTCGTACTCAGCGGGATCATGATCGCTGCACTCACGTTTGCGGTCATGCCTTGGTGGCGCCAAATCCGCTCCTGGCTGTTCCCGCCTCGGCCTAGTCCAATTAGCGTTCTTGAGGCACGGCTTGCCGCCGAAAAGCCCGGTTTGCTCACGTGGGAACTGCTCCGGCAGACAAAGGGTAGCCGCAAGGTGGGCCCACAGTTCCCAGAGGATCTTGCTGAAAGAGATGGCCAGGAGGTAGTCATGGCAGGCTACATGGCGCCGTTGGACCAATACGAAGCGGTCGAGCGTTTTGTTCTCCTGCCTCGGGGTATTGAATGCATCGTCTGTGAATGCCCACCCTCCAGAGACCAGATGCTGGTCCAGTTAGATCGGCCGGCGGAACTCCTTGCGAGCCCCGTCGTGGTCAACGGCAAACTGACTCTGCATTCTGGAAAGGAGAACGCCTTTTTCTACAGCGTGTCCGAAGCTGCCGTCTCTCCTGGTTTCGAGGATCAAGACCCGGTTCCCATGGTCGCGCCGAAGGAGCACCGCCATTCGCCTGAAATCCAGGGACCAGCGGCGAAGGGGCCCATCAGAATTCCACCAACAGGCGCCGTGGCGCGACGTTGAATTCCTGTCCAGGCCCTTCTGCTTCACCGCCTACAAGATGATGACACCTCAGTAATCCGTGCACCCCTGCGCGCGGTATTCAAACCGCAACCCCGCAGACTCAGCGAGTTCGCAAGAATGGAGAGGTCTGTCGAGACGGCATTCTGGTACTGCCTCGCTCTCCGAGCGCGGCAGCATGCCGTCACGCTCCAGAGATGGACTTGCCGGAAGCAGACTGGGGCGGCGCGCTGTCTCGCGCCGCCCCAGTATCGGGCCATCAGCAGGCCCGATCGTCTCGACCCCGCCTTCGGGGTTAGTGCAGACAGTTCGTCATGCAGGCCACTTTGCCGCCGCCGACAGAGCAGCATTCCAAACCGGGTTCGCAGCAGGTGCCGCCGCAGGGTTCATGGCCGGCTATGCAGTAATTGAACGGCCGCTTGGGGCGCTTCGGGGGCTGCCAGTCGTCCGGCCACAGAGACGGCCCTGGGAACTGGCTGCAGAAGCCGCCGCTGAGGCAATAGTAGTTTGGCGGGCAGCAGGTGTCCCCACAGCACGTATGCGCCCGCGGACAGCACTTGCCGGCACAGACGGCCTGATCGCTTGGGCAGCAGCCGCGCCGGGAGTTCGGGTCGTAGCGGTCCACACACGATTCATTTGAATCGCAGCACCCTTCTCCGGGGTCAAAGGGGTTAGGGGTTCCACAGACCTTGGGACAGCATCTCAACAGGTTGCATCGGCCGATGCACACGAGGCTATTTACATCGCATGCGGCCAGTAAGGCGCCAGCCGCCGCGGCCGCACCGATGCACGCCGGGGGAAACACGCAGGCGGCCAGCGGGGCCATGGCGATAACCGAACACTGAGCGAGCGTCTCCGCGCATCCTTGCAGGCAGTTGTTGCAGGCTCTCTGCGTTTCCGGCCCGGGAATGTACGCCGCGACGACGGTTTGAGTGGAAGAGGAGCCGCCGGACTCCGCGCCGGCTTGACGGTAGCGGTTGCTCGTTCGGTACAGCGAGGCTTGTGCTGTGAACGCGGGCATGCTCATTCCACACCTCCTATGTCGCGGTTGTAATACGGAGACAGCTTGGTCACGAGAAATGGGAACTCCTCGGTCACATCGACACGCACGTAGAACTTTTCCGTGTAATCGGTGTTGCGGTTGGTGAATGCGAAGATCACATCGACGATGTTGCGGGTGGCGCTCAATGACGAGTGACGCACGTCGACCCGGCTCAGCGAGAAATCGTGCGAGAACTGCTCGGCGACCTTCGAGTAGATGGCCGGATAGCGCATGACGAGATAGTTCAGGGCGCGGTGTTCGTTGGTGGCTCCGGCGTTGTCCGTCAGTTGCATGATCCGGGCAAACAACTCCTCCGCCGCGGGGGCAAACTGCGCGGCGGTGGCCCTCTCCGGCCGCGGGATGGCCTGGATCAGCGTGTCGCGGTCGAACGAGTACATCTGGTCCAACACGGCGAACGGCAGCGTCAACCCGTTGCAATATTCGGGCGACGCGATGGGACCGCGCGTGCCAATGACGACATCGAGATCGTTGGGGCTGGGCACGGGCCGGATCGACTCGATCAGCAATTCGATATCGGCGGGATCGCGCGGAAGAAGCAGGTATGTATCCAGGCCCTGGATGCTCAGCACCCAGCATAGTTGGCGCGCCAGGTAACGGTTCTCGCGCGCGGACAAAACGGCGTGGAAGGCCTGTTGATCGGTCATGCCTTCGGTCTCCGTCCGCGCGGTGGCCTGGGCGAATTCCTTCTCCACGCCGAGATTCGGAAAGCGCGTCTCAACATGGCCAATGGCATAGATAAAGGACATGACGGCGGCGCCCGCGGGACTCGCCCCCCCGTTGGCGCCCGAGCCACACGTGCTGCACCCGGCCTGCGGAACGACCGCATCGCGAATCCGGTCCTGCGGCCGGAGCGGCGCGCAAGGGACTTCAAGCGTCTGAACCTGCGGGGGACTCATCGAATCATCCATCGTCTCCGTCTGTTCGTTCATAACCGTTTTCTCCCGAGTATTTGGTGGTACGTGAATGTGCTCTTGCGAATGCTCTCGCCCGTCTATGAAGCAAGGTTCTTCACCTGGACTTTCGGCTCGTGAAAACCATCCAGCGGTTGAGCGCATCAGCCCGGCGGTTGCAGCCTTCGCAAGGCCTTATGCCCAAGTAGGAGGTAGTTCGCTTGAGCACATCGCCCAGTCCCACCTCCTTGTCGCTGATGAATCCTGGCAGTCTCACGCGGTGGGCCGGTTCCACGCGCCCGTTCGGATCAAGGTCTCTCTCTTCGTCTTCTGCCACGCTTCACCTCGCGTTCACGGTGCGTAGATACTGAAACGCCGCCCATGCGTCTAACAGCGGTGGGACCACGCTGGACCGCCGATGTGAATGGGCTTGCGTGAGCGCGGTTTTCAGGCCGGTCGCGCTGACATCGGGAAACTCGGACCACAACAGCGCGAGGGCGCCGGTCACGAAGGGCGCCGCGGCACTCGTCCCTTGCAGGGCAAGCGGCTTGCCGCTCGACCCAAGGCTCGTGACCCCCACGCCCGGCGCTCCCAGGCCTTGGCGTCCAATGGAGTTGCCCAGGTTTGTGGTTTCCAAGGGCTGACCGTCAAGTCCGTAGGCGGCTACCGGCAGCACCCACGGGTGGCGCGTCAACGCCGTGCTGCCAAGGCGTGTCTGATTCCCCGCCGCAACCACCACGATCGCACCGCGCCGGGCCGCGAGGTCCAGCGCCTCTTCCAGTGCGCGTTCGGCCTGAATGGACGCGAGCGCGAGGGCCGCGCTCATGTTGAGCACGCGCGCGCCCGCCATGACGCAGTCGGTGATGGCGCGGGCGAGTTCCGCGGGCGACGCGCTTGGCATTTCACCATTCGACGCCGCAGACTCGGTGAAGATCGGGCGCACCAGCAGGGTGCAATCGGGGCAGATCGCGGGGGCCGTCGATCCGCGCTGGCCAGTGAGGATACCCGCGACAAAGGTCCCGTGGAGGCAGGCTGTGCTGTCCGCAATGGAACACGCTCCATTTCCGGAAAGAACGCGAATGGGCTGGCCGCCCAACTCTGGGTGGTCTAGCGCCACAGGGCCATCGATGAGCCCCACCTTTACGGCAGGGGCGCCGCGGGTGCGCATCATCAAAGGCGATAGCTTTACCAGGTCCAATGGCGTCATGCGGTCATCTCCGTGGAGCGTTCAGGACGTACGTCGGGAGAATCGGCGCGAGACTGCAAAACGGCACTTCAGGAAAGTGACAGAGACTGCCGGCGCGGGGGGATGACACGCCACGTGCCGAGCCTCACCGGGGGGGAGGCCTTTCTCACGGGTGTCATTCACCAAGACCAATTCCTTGCAGGTGGAGTATACACCGAAACGCGCAGAATGCCGAGCGAAATCTTGACCCGCCGATTGATGGGATGGCTCAGGGGGAAACTGAAAGGAAACGGTGGGATGAATGCGCGCCCGCCCCCGCCTTGTACGCGGGCGGGGGCGGGCGTCTGGGGAGAGGAGAGGCTTACTCGACGGCAGCGCGGGCGCGCGGCACGTCGACGGTCTTGGTGGACTTGGCGGCGTTCAGATACGCATTTACACGCTGGAGCCACGAGGTCGTGAGGCGCAGCTCGATGGAGTCTCTCAAACTCTGGTCGGGCGTCACCTTGAGGTCGTTCTGCGCGGTTGTTGTCAGGGTCCGGTACATGTTCAGGCTGTCGACGTCGATGGCCTTCGCGCTGCCGCCTCCGCGAATCGTCATCGGTGTCCTCAGGCCGCGCTCGAGCACCGCCGCATTCTTCTTGAGCGTGTTCGGGTCGAGGCCGTATTCATAGAGCGTCACAGGGCCGTAGACGCCGGTGCCGACATCCACTTCCTCGAAGTAGAGGTCCGTGCCGGACTCGTAGTCGAGCAGCGCGTCGAGCCAGTCAAAGGACAAGCCCTGCTCGTAATCGTTCGCGCCGAAGACGCGGCCCTCGGAGTAGCCGTCGTTGTACCCGTCAGCCCAGCCGCCGTTCTCGAACTCCGTATGCACGTCGTTGTCGAGAAACTCCAGGTAATCCGGCCAGAACGCGTTGTCGTAGCCTTCGCTGAACCCGAGGATGAACGCGTAGTGATAGTCCACGAAGTACCCGTCGTTGTACGCGTACCAGATGCCATCCCAATAGCCCGCGTCGTACGGCGGCGAATCGATGTACAGAATTCCACTCGCATCGTAGTAAATGGGACTGAAATCAAGGGTGTCGTACCCATCGTAGTACCCGTCCCAGTACCAATCATCGAGCGCGAACCCTGCCTCGAATCCCGCGTCGTACGATTCGTCCGAGGGCGTACCGGAGGGACATCCCGCGCCCAGCAGCACCGCGGCGAACAGCACCGGCGCCATCATCCAATGTCTCAAATGCGTAACCATGTTGTGATCCCTCTCTGCGTTAGCGGCCACGGCCGCCGAAGCTGGGCCGGTCAACGGACCGCGAACCACCGTCGCGATCCCCACCGCCAATTGAACGGTCAGGAGGCGAAAACGAAGGGCGGTCCGGGACGCTGGGTCGTTCGATCCTGGGTGACGGCAACGAAGGCGCCTCGATACGCCGTGACGGCTGTTCCACCCGCGACGGCATAGATGGGCGCGACGGCATGCTGATGCTGGGCGCCTCACTGCGCGAAGGCAGATTGCGTGGCGCACTGAAACTCGGCGCCTCGGAGCGCGACGGAAGGCTGCGGTTGATCTGCGGCGCTTCGGAGCGCGGCGTGGGGATGGTCATCCTCTGGCCGCTGTCGCGCCCGCGCGAAGGCGTTGAGGCGATGCGCGGGGCTTCCACCGGGGACTCATACCGCGGGGTCTCCGGAGCCGGCGTCCGTTCGGGCGCGGTAATCCGCTGCGATGGCGCTTCGAAACGCGGCGTCGTGATGCGCGGCGCGGGCGTCGAAGTCCGGCTCTGCGACGACGCGTTCTGCCGCGTCGTGGCCGAAGGCATGCGGTCAATTTGAGGCACGGGCGTCCGCGCCGTATCGCGCGATGGCGTGCGCGATGGCAAGCTCATCGAACTCAGTGGCGAACGCTCACCCTGCGTGGGCCACGGCGTCCGGGCTGTGGACTGCGTCCGTTCGGTCTGATTCGCACGTTCCCGAAGCGTGCTGCCGCCGGTCGAACGCGTCTGCGGCAGCGTCATCCGCTCGCTGGGCGCGGCCCGCTCGCCGGGCGTTAGCGCGCGCGAGAAGTCCGGACGCTGCGTCTCCTGAGGCTGGCGCGTGGCACGCGTCAAGCTGCGCGCGGGAGTCCGTTCGCCGCCGGACGAAGCGCCGGAGCGTGGCGTGATGCTCGGCAGACTTGTGCTCGGTGTCCGCTCGCGGACCGATGCGGCCGAACGCCCCGTATCGCCGGAAGGCGCCAGCGTGCGGTTCTGCGTTCCGCGCAATCCGTTCGTGTCGCTGTCGCGTAGTGCGCGCGACAACGAGCCGCGCGGCGCTTCGGTCGCGGGCGCCGAAGAGGAGTCGGAGAACGGAGCGCGTGTATTGCGCGCCTGGAAGGTGCGCACCCCGTCGGCCCGCGCGTCGAGTTCGCGCAAGGTCGCGGTGTTGCGCTCGGCGCGCCGCACCACGGAACGCGGGTCTTGCGCACCGGCGGCGCCAATCGCCGTCGAGCGGAGCCGCGAGCTGCGCGCTCCTTCATCAATGGCCGTCCTCAAGCTGCGGCCGCCGGCGGTGGCCGGCGTGCCCGAGGCAAACACGGCGCGTCCGCGCGTGGATTCCAGTTGCGTGGCCAAATCGTTGGCGGCAATGCGCGTCGACGTGCCTACGCCCAGTCCACGAATAGAGCGCTGCGGCGCGTAGTCACGAACAAGCGCCGTCGATCCACGGTAAGGATTCCGGTCGCGGTACCGGTCACCGAGGTAGATGTTCCAGATGTAGATGTCATCCGCATTGACGCTGCTGAACATGTTCGTATACGCCGGGTAGGTGCCGCAGGGACCATAGTACAGCAGGTCTGAGGCGTGGCAATACGAGCTGGCGCCAATGCTGATCCGGACATCGCCAATGGTGAACGTGGCGCCGCCGTAGTAGCAGGGCTGATCGTAGAGATCGAGCGGCGCCCATGCGAAGTAGTCGCCGCACCGCACGGTGTACGCCCATGCCGGCGACCAAACAGAGTCGTAGCACCACAGCCAGCCGTAGCCGGAGTTGTAGGTCCAACGCCCGTAGTGTGAAGTCGTGTAGCAGAAGGGATAGTTGCCCACCCACGTGTAGCCATACGAGGGAACGAAGCTCCAGTATCCGGAGCGGTACGGCACGTAGTCCACCACGGCTGTCGGCCGCCAATAGCTGCGGTTGTCGACGTAGATCCACTCGCCATAGTTTGACAAGTCCGAATACCCGATGGGTTGGGTGTTCTGAATCGGCGCGGGCACAGCGCGATCACCCAAGGCCAACGTCTTGGCGCGTTCACGGTTCCAGGCATCGAAGCTATCCTCAGCGCCGCGGTCAAAAGGCATGGGTTCGGATGGAAGCAGGCCTGGGTCGATGTAGACGCGATACCCTGCGCCCACCGCGGTGGGCACACTACCGTCCGTATCCACGATGACACGGCCCCAGCGCACGCTCACCGTCGTGGCGCCGTCGCCCACCACGTCCACCCGCACCTGCGTGTCTTTTTCCACCTGAACACGCGCTGCAGGCGTCCGGAAGGTAAAGTTGCCCGTGCTGCGATTGACCCGCTGGACGTAGAACGAACCCGTCCACGCGAGAATGTTCGCACTTGGCGGCAACTGGTCCACTTCCGCCTTGCTGGCATCGGCCAGCCGCAGGAAAGAACCTCCGGCCATCTCGACCTCAAGGATGCCCTCCTGGTTCACCCATAGGGTGTCGCCGGGAAGGATCAAGGTGTTCACCGTGGCGTAACTCCATTCCTGGTCGCCAGTTCCCTTGACCAGGGCGCCCCCGGAGTCGTGGCTTATCCGGGCGTGCATCAGATCGTCCGCCCACGCTGCCGATCCCAGCAGCGCGGCCACGACGGAGAGTACGCGCGCGCACTTCCACAAGCCACGCGTCCGGCCCGTCTTGAATTGGATTGCCGTACTCATATCCGCACCTCCCGCCGCCAGATGCCGGGGCCGGATAGCCCCTACCGGCAGCATACTCAACTCGCCTGAGAAAACGGACGAGTTTCGGGGAACCACATTCATTCATTTCGACCATGGATTGACTGTCTCCCAAGCCCTTGTTAGACTCACTTTACATCTTGGGGCGGGATTCTCACTATTGCCTTTAATAGTGACCTGCGTTCCTTGCCGCAAATGCAGGGGGGCAGCGCCTATTCACGCCACCGTGTCCTGGTGCTTGCCGGGCAGCGAGGGGCTGGAATGGCATTCCTTGACGTCGGGGGGGGGCGGAAGAGGTTTGAGCCAGATGGACGAGGACCTGACGCCGGGCCACCTGCTCGCCGAGCGGTTCCGGCTCGTGCGCAAACTGGGACGCGGCGCCGTGGGCAACGTGTGGCTCGCGCGCGATACCCTGCTTCACAACGAACCGGTGGCGTGCAAGGTCCTGAACCAGGCCTTCGCCGGTGACCGCCGGGCCATTGCCGACCTCAAGCGAGAAGTTCTTCTCACCCGAAAGCTTCGCCATCCCAACATCGTGTCGATCCACTCCTTCTTCGAATGGCACGGCACCCACTTCATTACCATGGAATACGTCGAGGGCAAGAACCTCGCCCAGCTTCTGTCGCTTCGCGAAACGCCTTTTAGTCTGGCTGACATCCTGCCTTGGATTGAGCAGGTCAGCCAGGCTCTCGACCACGCCCACGGCCAGGGCGTGCTGCACCGCGATGTCAAACCTGCCAATATCCTGATGACGAAGGAGGACGAGGTGCTACTGGCCGATTTCGGCATTGCACGCACCGCCCGCGAGGCGAGTTCCCGCGCCACGGGACAGGTGACCTCCGGCACGCTGCTGTTCATGAGTCCCGAGCAACTCATGGGAGAGCCCCTCGATCAGCGAAGCGACCTCTACAGCATGGCGTCGTGCGTGTACGAGCTGCTGAGCGGCTCGCCACCGTTCTACAAAGGCGCAATCGTTTCGCAGATCCGCTCCAAAGAACCTGCCTCCATCGCCTATTGCGGAGATGCGGTAAACCGCGTTCTCCTGAAAGCATTGAACAAAGACCCCAACCGTAGATACGACACCTGCGGACAGTTCTTCGACGCACTGGCCCAGGTGGCCGGTTATGCGAAACCCACAGCGTCTCCTCCGGTCGGCACAGCGCGCTTCAACATGCACGCGGACCTCGTCGATCCAAACGCCGAGACCATTCCATTGCCTCCGGAGCATGCCGAAGGAATGACCAAGCCCCTCGGGGCGCTTCTAGTCGAAGCCGGCCTCATCACGGAGGATCAACTCCTGGAGGCGTTGATCAGCCATAACACCACCCGCGAACGCCTCGGCGCCATGCTGATTCGCCTCGGGTTCGTGAGCCCGCAAACTATTGCCGAGACCCTTCAGCATCAGCTCCATGTGCAGTCTGCCTGCCTTCCCGCGGCGGCTTACGACCCATCGCTGTTGAAACTCGTGCCCCAGGATCTCGCCCGCCGGTTCCGGTGCATCCCCTTGCGGCGCGAGGCCGGCCGCATCCTCGTCGCCATGGCTGACCCCTTGGACTTCCAGGCCTTGAACGACCTTGAGGCGCGTCTGGGTATTCCCGTGGAGCCGTGCATCGCCACAGAGGCCGAAGTCCAGTCCGCCATAGACACCGCCTATCGCCGCCAGCCCGGCGAACACTGAAGGGCCCCGTGTCCCCGTGAGTGCGGGTCAGCGCCAGAACTGTGGGGTGGCCGCCCGGAGCTACGGAGCCGGCCGGCCTCCCCGCCCCTGAATGCGTGAATGCGCCAGAATTGACACAGTGGCTTTCCTATGCTATAGTGCACGACCGCTAGCGCATGCACTCCGGGCCGTGTTGTGTAGTCAATGGATGTCCCACTCCATAAAGGAGTTGCGGACTTCCGGCCCGAGATACTCCACCGCGATTCGGTGACGTAAGAGGGGAGGTTGATTCTTAGTGACCAAAGTGCGCGTCAAGAGCGACGAGCCGTTTGAGAAGGCTTTGCGGCGCTTCAAGAAGAAGTGCAACAAAGAGGGTCTCATGCAGCGTCTCAAAGAGATGAAGCACTACGAGAAGCCCAGCGAGCGGCGCCGCCGCAAGCTGGCCAAGGCCATCGCTCGGAACACGTCTACCAACACAGACGAGTAACCCGGATTCGGCTTTCCATGATAGTGTAAAGGCAGGGTTGGCACAGTCAGCCCTGCCTTTTTGTTTGTCTGCGGATGTCAGCACCTCATCGCGGGAGAGAAATGACCCATGAGCATCGTCATCGGAGTCGACGTCGGAACCAGCGGCACCAAAGCCGTGGCCATGGACCCGCAAGGGAAGCTCCTGGCCTCGGCGCTCGTCGAGTATCCCCTCCTGACCCCCAAGCCGGGCTGGGCGGAGCAAGATCCCGCCGAGTGGAAGCGCGCGGCGTTCGAGGCACTGGCTACCCTCGCGCATGCTCCGGGCGTCAACCCGAAAGAGGTGAAAGGCATCGGCCTCACCGGTCAGATGCACGGCTCCGTCTTTCTCGACGCAGACAATCAGGTCCTTCGCAACGCCCTGCTGTGGTGCGACCAGCGCACCGCGCCGCAGTGCGAGGCCATCACCTCCAAAGTGGGCGAAACCCGGCTGATCGAAATGGTCTGCAATCCCGCGCTCACCGGTTTCACGGCCCCCAAGATCCTGTGGTTGAGAGACAATGAGCCAGAGGTCTACGAAAAGGTCCGGCGCGTCCTGCTTCCGAAAGACTATATCCGCTTCGAACTAACGGGCGAATTCGCCACCGATGTTGCCGACGCCTCCGGAACACTTCTTTTCGACGTGAAGAACCGAACCTGGCACAAAGAGCTTCTATCGATTCTCGACATCCCCCTGGATTTTCTGCCTCGCTCCTATGAGGGAACCGATGTCACCGGCAAACTCTCCGCGGAAGCCGCCAAGCGCACGGGCTTGCCTGCGGGCATTCCCGTCATCGCGGGCGGTGGCGACCAGGCGGCGGGCGGTGTGGGCAACGGTATCGTGCGCCCTGGGGTTATCTCGTCCACCGTGGGCACCAGCGGCGTCGTCTTTGCATTCGCCGAGAAGATCAGCCTCGATCCGCAGGGACGCGTCCACACCTTCTGCCACTCCGTGCCGGGCAAGTGGCACGTGATGGGTGTCGTGCTCAGCGCGGGCGGCTCGCTACGGTGGTTCCGCGACGCGCTATGCCAGAACGAGAAGGCCGTCGCCGCCGAAACGGGCCGCGACCCCTACGAATACATCACGGAGGCCGCGGATACCATCCCGGCGGGAGCCGAAGGGCTCACCTTCCTGCCGTACCTGACGGGTGAACGCACACCCCACAAGGATCCTTACGCGAAAGGGGCATTCGTCGGCCTGTCGTTACGCCACACACGCGCCCACATGGCCCGGGCGGTATTGGAGGGGGTTGCGTTCTCCATGCGCGACAGTCTGGAAATCATGCGTGAAATGGGAGTGCCCATCACGCAAGTGCGCGCGTCGGGCGGCGGAGCGCGCAGCACGGTTTGGCGTCAGATCCAAGCCGATGTGAACAAGACCCCCCTGGTCACCACCAACATTGATGAAGGTCCCGCCTACGGTGCGGCCTTGCTGGCCACCGTGGAAACCGGTCTGTACAAGTCTGTCGAGGAAGCTTGCGACACGATCATCCGCGTGGTAGATACCAGCACGCCAAATGCCGCGCTGGCCGCGCGGTACGACCATGACTTCGCGTTGTACCAGGATACCTACAAGGCGCTTGCGCCGGGATTCCGCCGTGCAGCCGCAACGCTTTGACGAAATCGTCGGCGAGGAACACGACCGCCTTCGGCTGGACGTGTACCTCGCCGATTGCATCGAAGACGCGTCGCGTTCGTACATCAAGAAGTTGATCAAGGACGGCAAGGTAACCGTCAACGGCGGTGTGTGCACACGGCCCGGACGTGCCGTGACGACGGGCGAATCCGTTACGGCGGAACTGCCCCCGCCTCCCAGCACGGACCTGCTGCCAGAAGACATCCCTATCGAGATTCTTCACGAGGATCCGGATGTACTCGTGGTGAACAAGCCCTCCGGATTGGTGGTTCACCCGGCGCCCGGTCATTCCCACGGCACGCTCGTCAACGCGGTGCTGCACCACTGTCCTGACTTCCTTCGGCCCGGGGAAGACGCGGCGCGCCCCGGCATCGTCCATCGGTTGGATCAGTACACGTCTGGGGTCATGGTAGTCGCGAAGTCGCCGCGGGCGTTCGCGAGCCTTTCGGCTCAGGCGCGCGAGCACGCCTTCGATCGCCGCTACCTCGCCCTCGTACGCGGCGAGTTCAAAGAGAATTCCGGAAGAATCAATGCTTCCGTGGGACGCAGCTCGTCGGACCGCACCCGCATGACCGTGACCGGAGTCAACAGCCGCGAGGCGATCACCAACTTCACCGTGATCGAGCGGTTCGGGGTCGCGTCCCTGATAGGGCTCGAACTCGAAACCGGACGCACACACCAGATTCGTGTGCACCTCCGCTTCGCGGGGCATCCTGTGCTGGGCGATCCCGTTTACGGCGTCACGGACTATGCCAAGTGGGCCTCCTCGCCCACCGTACGGCGGACGTTGGAAGCACTGCAAGGGCAGGCCCTACATGCGGAGCGGCTTGGCTTCACGCACCCCGCCACGGGAGAGCGCGTCACGTTCTCCGCGCCACCGCCTGAGGATTTTCGGGCGGCGCTGGACGCCTTGCGTAATTACGACCTGACCCGGCAGGTGTAAATCCGCGCAAAGTCCGAAGCCAGGACATCCAAATGAAGAGCACAGCCGAGGGCGGCTATGCCACACGCGCTTGCCCGGCCTGGGGTTTATTCTTGCTCTCTTTCTGTTTTTGGTTTACACGAGGACTCCACACGTTCCGAGTGAACATTGGGGTCGAAATAGGCGTGTGGCACAGGCGCCCTCGCCTGTGTCTTTGTCTTCAGTCTACCCCTTCAGCGCACCCACGGTAATGCCCCGCGTCAACTGCTTCTGCAAAACGATGTAGACGAGCAAGGTCGGCACCAGCACGATCACCAGCCCCGCAAACATCAACCCGAAGTCCGTCCGGTACTGCGCCTGAATGCTGACCGCCGCGAGCCCCAGGGGCAGCGTCTTGTGCGAATCGGAGTTCATGAAGACCAGCGCAAACAAATACTCGTTCCAAATGCCCAGGAAATTGAAGATGGCCGCGGTAACCAACCCCGGTTTCGAGAGCGGCAGCATGATGTGCCGGAAAACTCCGTACTCTCCGCAGCCATCCATGATGCCCGCCTCGCGCAACTCGCTTGGCAGCGACTTGAAGAATCCTGTCAGCACCAGAATGGTGAAAGGCAGGCTGAGCGCTATGTAGATCGTGATCAGCCCTGTGAACGTGTCGTGCAGTTCCACCTCGTACCCAAATGGCGCAAGCAGAGCCGTCCCCCAGCGCGAAAGCGTGGTGAACTGAAAGAACAGGGGTATTAGAACGAGTTGGGCCGGAACCATCAGGCCACTGACAAAGTACAGGAGCACCAGTTTGCTGCCGGGGAACGTGAATTTGGCCAACACATAGGAGGCCATCGACGAGATGCTGATTATCCCCACGAGTGACAGCGTGGTGACCAACACACTGTTGAAAAAGAAACGGCTGAACTTCGATTTGACCCACGCCTTGCGGAAGTCCGCAACGACGGACTCCCAGGGGGTGTCGACGTCTGGATTATCGGCATACGGCGATCCGGTGATGAGCCACGGAATGCCGAAGGGGTCCTCCACGAATTCCCGGGAACTGCGCAGAGAACCGGCAAAGACCCACAATAGCGGCATCACCACGGCCAGCAGCCACACCAACAAGACTGCATACAAGATTGCGCTCTTGAGGAGGGACAGCATCAGTATTCGAGTGCCTCCCTGCGTGAGAAGCGCAGCGTCGCGAGCGTCGCCACGAACACCAGGACAAACATGAGGACCGCCACCGCGGATCCATACCCCACGTTGTACTCGCTGAACACTTTCTGGTACAGCAACGTCGCCATCACGTGCGTTTCTTTGGAAGGCCACTCGTTGTCCATGATCCAAACCGCTTCAAAGAGCTTGAGGCTCCCGATAACCAGGAAGACTACGCCAACCACCACGACCTCGCGAATCAGCGGTAACGTGATGTGCCAGAACTGGCCGAACGGCGACACCCCTTCCAGTTCGGCAACCTCGTAGAACGATTCCGGGATGCCCTCCATGGCCGCGAGAAAGAGGACCATGTAAAAGCCGGTCGCCGTCCAGACCAGCATCGGCACCACGGAATACACGAGATACGGTTTCCCTGTGAACGGGATTGGAAGACTCACCGCCGGCCAGCCGACAGTTTCTTTCATCCAGGCCAGGAAACCGTTCAGCACCCCGAAGTCCGTCGTGCTGTAAAGCAAGAGCCACAGTAGCGCGACCGCGACGGATGCGATGACGTTGGGGAAGAAGAAGGCCACACGGAAGACCGCCGATCCGCGAACGCGCCGATGGAGCACCGCCGCGAAGAAGAGGGCGAGGAGGATTGTCGCGCTTCCCGCGGTAACTGTTAGAAACAAGTTGTGACCCAGCGCGATCCGGAACAGGTCGTCCCGGAATAGCGCCACGAAATTGGAGAACCCCACCCATTTGGGTTCCGAGAGTCCGTCCCATTTCTGCAAGCTGTACAGCAATGCGCGCGCGCCAGGAATTGCCACAAATACCGTGAACAAGAGAAGCGCTGGTGCGAGGAATACCGCGATGAAGCACGTCTGTTCCCATGTTCGCTTCATAGCGGCTCACCGAAGGCCTGCGGGTCGTATGGCTTGAACTCTGGAATGATGATATCGGGATCGGCTCGCGCGTGGGCGATCCCGTTGTCCAGACGCCGTGCAAATTCTTCCGGGGTGAGCGTTCCATGTAACAGCCCCGCAAGACTCGGAATCATCACCTGCTGTTGCCATTCCAGCAGCAGTTCCGCCAGCCGCACATTGAAGATGCCGGGCGTTCCGTCCACCATGGATGCGTCGAGCATGTGGAGCACCGACTGCAGCGCGGGGCTCACAGCCGACGGCGGACATCCCCCGCGCAGCGGCGAGATGACTCCGATGGACGCTCCCATATCCGGCCCCTTCTCGAGAGACACCATGTAGCGCGTGAAGTCCGCCGCCACATCGGGATTACGCCCTTCCGTGGGCATGAAGACGTACTCGGTTCCCAATCCGTTGAACAAACGGGGATTGCCCTTGCCTCCCTCGACGGCGGGCACGTTGAAACAGCACAACTCGAATCCAGGCCGAATCGTGTCGCGCTGCTCGTTTTCCAGCCAGACCCCGCAGAAGATCATCGCCGCCTTGTTATTCACGAATTGCAGTTGGCTCTCCGTGTGCGACATCGCCAGGGAGCCCCTCTGGAAATAGCGGCGCGCCAAGTCTTGCAGCATGCCCGCCGCCTTTAATGCGACCGGATCGCTGAACGCGCCCGGCTCCATCGCATTGATCCGATTGATCAGCGCGAGCCCGCCGCACCGCTGCAACAACGAAATGTACGTGAACCAGGCGTAATAGGGGTACTTTCCCTGATAGGCGATTGGCGCTATGCCCGCGGCGTCGATCTGCCGACACAGGGTCTCGAACTCGTACCAGGTCCGTGGCACGCTCCACCCGTGCTCGCGAAACTGCCGCGCATCGTACCAGCACGCCCACGCCCCGAACGACGTGGGGATCGCGTACACCTTTCCGCCGCTCGTGTAGGTATCCAAAGTCCCCGGGAGAAAGAGGTCGCGCCACGGCACGTCGCTGCCGTATGCGGGACGGTCCAACGCGCCGTCGAAGGGGAGCAGCTTGCCCGTGCTGATCATCAGCCACAGGGGCAACCGGTTATCCATGATCAGGCTTGGAGGGTCCCCCCGGAGAATGCGGGGTTTGACCTTCTCGGCCATGCGCGGCTCTCCCCACACGTTGACGATCGCCCGTTCCTCGGCGTGGGCGGCCGTGTACTCGGCAGCCGTTTTCTGGTGCCATGCGATGCCGTATCCTCCTTCGAACACGGCCAACTCCACGCGGCGCCAGGGGTCATCTCCAGGGGGGCGGGGACGTACGGCGCCGTCCCACCGAAGGAATATCACGGCCAGTGGCAACACCACACCGACTGCGATTCCGGTGCGGAGTATGGCGGAATAGAGCTTCACGAGAGAGATTCTAGAGCTTGGTCCACGGATTGGCAACCCACCGAGGCGGCGTGGATCTCGCTACTACGCCATCTCCCCATCTGCTATAATACGTTCCGCGATCGGTTTCCCAATGCGGGGGAGATACCCAGCCGTGCACGAGGACGTCGAGCAGTACTTCGAGGTTGGACGCGCCGTTGTTCTGCACATCAAGAACATCCAGGCCGCCGAGGGAAGGGTCAGAACCTACATTCGCGGCTGGCAGCGCGGGGCCTACCTCTTACTCGATATCCCTGCGCCGTCCCACAGCGGCGCCGCCCTCCGCGTAGGCGCCGAGTGTTCACTTCGCTTTCTGGCCGAAGGTAACGCGTGTGGATGCGATTCCGAGATCCAGGCGCTCGGTTCCGGCGCCAACTTCTCCTACGTACGGGTAAACTGGCCCCAGGCCGTCTCGTGCGTCCGGGTTCGCAAACACGAGCGCATCAATCTCCATACGCTTTGCACGGTGCGCATGGATAACGGCGATGATTTCGAGGGGGAACTGGTCGACCTCAGCGCGGGCGGGTGCAAGATTCTGGTGCCCTCGCCCATGCTCAGACACGAGCATTTGCTCGTGCACTTCGAACTGCCCGACGGCTCCGTCATCGAGAACATCGAGGTTGATGTGTGCGCTTCGGGCCGGACCTCCGATGGCGCCTGGATTGGCTGCGAGTACCACGATCCAGAGGAATCCGTGCTGTATGACATCGAGTTTTTCGTCGCCACCACGCTGGCCCGCCTGCGCGCCGATCGCCACGGTGCGAATCACGTGCTCATCATGGAGCCGGATCCGAAGCAGGTCAATGAACTCCGCCTGAGCCTCACCGATGCCGGATACGAAGTAACCCTCGCCCCGGGCGCCGTGGACGGCTTCTTCTGGCTCCGGCTCTCACGCCCTGCCATCTTGCTGGCGGACGCGAACCAAGAGACCATCAGCGGGGCGGACGTGTGCAAGATTGTCCGTTCGACCCGGCAATTCAAGAATCTCCCCGTCATCATCTACGGCGGGGATGCACAAGCGGAAAGGGACGCCCGCGGCGCGGGCGCCGACATGTACTTCGCTTCAACGCGCGATACGAAACCCATCATTGCGGCAGTCAAGAACGCCGTCGCATCGGCGCACGCCGTGCCCCAGACTTAATAACGGGTGAATCACACAGATTGCCTCAAAGCATCGCCCGCTCAGAACACCCGCAGCACCACACACTTCAGGTACTCCGTCTCCGGCATTGCCAGGAGAACGGGATGGTCCTTTGCCGCGCCGTGCTCTTCTACGACCCAGGCGTCACGTTGCGCCGCACGCGCGGCTCGTTTCAGGATTTCCAGAAAGTCCGCCCGATCCACGAAGTGCGAACACGAACTCGTGACCAGGTAGCCGCCCGGTTCCACCGCAAGCATCGCATCCCGGTTCAACGCCTGATATAGTCCCGCGGCCTTTGTGGCTTGCGCGCGGGTTTTCGCAAGCGCTGGCGGATCGAGCAGCACCACGTCGTACCGCTCGCCGCGCTGCAGAACCTCGGTGACGCTCGCACTCTCAAACACGCAGCGGTCCGCGACGCCGTTGCGTTCCGCGTTCGCACGGGCACGTTCGATGGCCGGCGCGGACGTATCCACGCCCAACACGGAGGTAGCCCCGGCGGCTGCGAAATGGCAACTCCATTGCCCCGCGTGGCAGTGGCCGTCAAGCACTTTGGCGCCATCAGCCAACGCGCGCAGCGCCCAGCAGTTCTCGCGCTGGTCCAAGAACATGCCCGTCTTTTGGCCTTCCGCGAGGTTCACCGTGAATTGCAGCCCGCCAATGGATACTTCCACGGATTCCGGCACATCGCCCACACGCCTATCCACGCCTGGCAGCGTAAGCCGGACGCCTGTCACGCCCTCATGCTCTTGAAACGCCTTCGCCAAGGTTTCGGCGTAGGGCGAGTAGAACTGGCAGCTCGACTGCGCCACGACGACGGGTCCGTAGCGGTCCACGACCAGTCCGGGAAGCCCATCGCTTTCGCCGTACACCCAGCGGTACACGATTTCTCCGGGATACAGCCGGTCCCGGTAGCGCTTGGCACGCGCCACCCGCCGCGCCAGAAACGCGGCATCCACGGTTTCGTTATCGCGGCGCGTTAGAATCCGAACCCCGATACCGCCCTCCGCCTGGTAGAAACCCTTGCCGATGAAGCGGCCGCGGTCGGACTGTATGTCCACGATTTCCCCATCTGAAACCCGGGGCAGCTTCGCGAACTCGTTGCGATACGCCCACAAATGACCCCGCAAGAGACGGCGGTCTTCTTTTGATTTGAGTATTGCTGTTTCCATAAGAGAAGAAGTGTACCGCATGAAGGGGGCCTTATTCGAGGCATTTCTCACACAGTCATTTCTCACATAGGCCTTGCGGTGCCCACGACTGTCGGTCAAAATGAAGGTGGGGAATACCCCCCTTCAGTGGAAAGGGCCAGTCATGGAAGGTCCGAGATGTCTTGAGCAAGGCGAACTGGGTTCACTTGAAACCCTGGTGGATACGGTGTTCATGCCAGGCAAAACCGGGGTCATGCGGCACGCGTTTCCGGCTCTCTTCAACGAAGACAACCGTGCCAACCTCCTCGTGTACTCCGAGGAAGGACGCATAGTGAGCCACGTCGGGCGCACCGAACGCTGGGCCTCCCTGGGGGGATGCACGGTGCGCGTGGGTTGCGTTGGGGCAGTCGCCACCTACGAAGAGTACCGGGGAAGCAGCCTCGCCTCCCGCCTTCTGGAGCGTACCTGCCGGGATGCCGATGCGTCAGGCGTGGATTTCCTCATGATCTCCGGCGACCGCGGCCTGTACCGGCGCGCGGGCGCCGTCAGTGTGGGCCTCGACTATCGCCTGGTCCTGAACCGGAGCGAGGCCGAGCGCCTCCGGTCGGCTGATTATCAGGTTCAACCCTACGAAGCCGCGGACTTGCCCGTCTGGATGGAGGCCTACGAGCGCAAATGCGCGCACTTCATCCGTCCCCTGGAGGATTGGAACTGGGCCTTGGAGACGCGCCTCTGCCAGCTTGTCGCGTCCGAATTTCTGTCCGTCACGCTCAAAGGCGCCGTGTGCGGGTATACCGTCTCTCACGTCTCGAATCGCGACGGTGCCTGTGTTGTTGCCGAGTATGCCGGAGACGACGCCGCCATAGTCTCCGTTCTTGGACTGCTGATGGAGCGGCACAACACGCAAACGGTGCGCATGCACGTGCAAGGCACGCAGACCGCTCTCATCGGCATGCTGGCCAAGGCCGGCGTCCTCATGGAGCCTGTGCACGCTAACGGCACCCTTCTCGTGCTCGACTTTCCGCGATTTGGCGATCGGCTGCGCCCCTGGATCGCCAGCCAAGTGGGCATGGCTTCCGCCGCCGCTTTGTCTGTTCGGGAAGAGGAAGATCGCATCTACTTTGAAATGGGACACGAACGAATGGACTTCGCATCGCGCGCGGACGCTACGGAGTTTGTCTTCGGCAATCATCAGCGCGGGCGGGGACACGGTGTTTTCGCGCGCGCGTTTCCTGCTCCGAGTCTCTGGTACGGCTTGAACTACGTCTGAGGCCGCGGCGTGGTGGGCGGGTTGTTCGCGTCGTCGCGCGATCTGCGGTTGGCTTCACGCTCTTCCAGAGTCGTACCCAGCCACCCGCGCCGCCAGAAGAAGAAGAGCTGCCCAACCGCCATGGCGCCCATGATCAGCAGCACGAGCGGGTAGCCGAAGAACCAGTTCAGTTCCGGCATGTTCCAGGGAGACTTCTCGGTATTGAAGTTCATCCCATAGAGGCTCGTCACGAACGTGAGTGGAATGAAGATCGTGGAAATCACCGTCAACACGCGCATGACTTCGTTCAACCGTGTGCTCAACGACGACAGGTACACATCCATCAGGTCAGAGACCAGTTCGCGATAGGCTTCCACAAGGTCCAGGATCTGGATCGTGTGATCGTAGCAATCGCGCAGGTACATGCGCGTTTCTTTCGTGAAATTTGAGTCCCGGTCCCGCAGAATGGAGTTGATGGCCTCGCGCAACGGCCAGATCGCCCGCCGCAGCACCAGCAGGTCCCGCCGGGATTGATGGATCTGCGCCACCATTCCAGGACCCGGCGATTCCAGAACTTCGTCTTCCAAGTCCTCGAGGTGATCCCCGTACGACTCGATAATCGGAAAGTAGGCGTCCACCAGCGCGTCAATGAGGCAATAAGCCAGAAAGTCCGTGCCATTGGCCCGGACCCTTCCATACCCCTTGCGAATGCGATCGCGCACCGGGTCAAAACAATCGCCGGTCTCGCGCTCCTGGAACGTCAGCAGGTAGTTGTCGCCGAGGAACATGCTGAGCTGCT
>JADLGB010000265.1 GCA_020849535.1 Candidatus Hydrogenedentota bacterium | reverse complement strand
TGGCGTCGTACACATACGAGTAGCCCGAAGGACCGATCGATGTGTTCAAACGGCCCGCCGCGTCATACCCGAAGTTTCCTTGCGGGGTCGCGCTGTATTGATGCAGCCGCTCCCCCGTGCCCGAGAACTCATAGGCTCCATCGCTGGTCTGCGTCCGGTTGCCTGCCTTATCCAGCGTGTACGACAGCGTCGCGGTCCCACCCGACGACGCCGCGATTACGCCGAATGCATTTGACCGAACGCTTTCTCAATCTCGCCGTAGACCACGGGCATTCCCATTGCCAACATCGGCTTCACGTTAGGATCACCGACATCTTCAATCGAACCGATGAACTCATCACCAACATAAACGCCGCCGCCCACTTCACGTTTCGTCCACTGCCGCTTCGATTCGGATATCGGTTGGTGATCGGACGTTTTCCAGCCATAGTGTTTCATGGCATCCATGTGCGTGTACAACGGCCCAAGCACCTTCATCAGAACCGGATTTCCAGTGGTTGAGCTGTAAACAACGTCCTCACTCACCTGCCCTTTGATCCCGAACACGACGAAGCCAACCGCATCCTTGAATTGCCGTGAAATGTGTAGTATCCAGCCGATAGCCGTTCGGCCGTCTGGCAACGGGATTTCTACGATGTCGCCTTCCTGAAACATTGGCTATCTCCCTAAGAGTCCAGCACGCCGCAAGGCTTCGATCACCAAATGGTCATCTGCTGCGAATTCCAGTTGCAGGAAACTGGGGTTGCCTTCGCCAATGCCCTGGATCTTGTTGCGTAGCGATGTGCCGGGATTGACGCTCTTTGGACCACCGAGCATGTGGATCAGTTCTTGCTCAAGGCTTTGTGCTTGAGCAGCAGGAAGATTATTGTTGAACAAGATCTCGCCGACCAGATCTTCCTTGCCTGATCCGGGCTTTGCGTGAGCCAAAAGCCGTTCCGGTGCGTCACCACGCCCAACATAGCGAATCGTCCCACTTGAATCCCTCAGGATGTAGACGCCTTGACCTGTCAGTTCGTTGTACGCCGCACCGGTGCCACCCGGTCGAGTCGGAAATTTGCGTGAGGCAGCACGAGCCGCATCGCCAACATCATCCATGCTATTCGCGTACGCTGGGATGCCGCCCTTTTGAATTCGATTCGTCTGCTTCAGAACGTCGGAAGCGGCGTCCACTTCGCGAGCCGCTCGACCCAGCCCGAAGAGCCCCTTCACCTTGGCAATCTTCGCGATCCACGACACCGGCACGACAGACACGACGATCTGCGTGGCCGTATATTGCGCATTACTGCCATGAGCCACGAGGTCTACATCCTGGCTTCTATCCATGAATAGAATCTCGGACTCGACCGCCGCAGTCATTGGACTTGGATTCGGATCCAATCTGCGGACAGGTTCATCGATAAGCACTCTGTGAAATTCTTTAAATGCTTCAAGAGTCTCGGCAAATGATGGTTGCTGTATTGGTACTCCATTGGCGTCGAATCCCAAGAACCCGCCAGGACCCTGTTCCCCCCACGGGTCCAGCCTGGACCATGGATTGTTGCCCACGTAGGCATACGGATTCCCCAGGTTGCTCGCGTCGCCCCAGAGGCCGATGGTGTCGATGCGGAGGAAGCGGCCGAGGTAGGGATTGTAGTACCGCGTGCGGTAGTCGTAGAGGCGGAGGACTTCGTCCCAGCGCCTACCTGTGAACATGAACGGGTTGCCGACGTTGGAGACGGGGGCGCCGTTCGGCGCGTTCTCGATCCAGGTGCCGGGGTTTTGGCTGTCTTCGATCCAGACCGTCGGCGCGCCGTAGTCGTCGTAGGTGTACCGTTCGACGACCGCAAATGGAATACACACCGTCCGCGCGTATATCAGTAGCTGAATAAAAGCAAGAACTTCAGCTTCTGTGCTAGAAAGATGGCTTGCTCGTATGATCCGACCCCAGATTCTATCTTTTGCGGATCATACTTGGATTGCGACTTGCTATACCCCCGAATTGCTGAGACCCAGTCTTTTAACGAATTAATATCTGTAACCAGCCATGTCGTCTTCTTGCCCTCAGATGAGAAGGCGAACTCAAAATGGAATCGCTCGCCTGGATCAGAACAGGGAACAAAGAGGTCTGAACTGACAACAGATTTGAATGCCGGAAGCTCTCTTAGCGTAAGGTTTTGCAGCAGTGCCACATCACTAATAAGTAGGTCAAATGCATCTCCTGATTCTACATCTAGCTGAACAAAGTCCAGATCATAGGATTGCGAATTGTCCCTAATCACATTGACAAAACTTGCCAGATTCTTTGCCCGTTCTTCCCACGTAAAGGAATACACGAGTTTCTCAAACAACTCCCTTGGCGAACAGACTACCAACTGTATCGACACTATCCAATCGTCTCCATCAGTCTCCGAGGATTGAGCGGATATCTCCCGCCCGCGGAGTGAGGCCACCCTCCAGGCTGTTGAGCCTTTTGTCGTCATAACCCATCTTGTGACCTTGTATTCTATATTGAATCAGCGATCCGGCGCATCAAGATGGTACGCCTTAGAAAGACTCGTCAGGTCTGTGCGGCCGACCAGGCGCCCGTTCAGGTCGAACGCTTGTGCCGTGCCCGCAATCGGCGTCGCTGGTCACGAAAGATCCACTGAGACAACGCAAGCGGCCCCGATCAACACAGGCTCGCACGGTCGAAATCACAGAGATTCGGGTCTTCTTGCTCAAGGAGCTTCTCGAACTTCTCCCAGCCATGCTCCCGGACGTAGAGAGCTTCTCGGCGCGTTATTGGCACCAGCCAAGCAATCACAATGTCGTATCCTTCATCACTCCTGCACGTCTTCAAGGGTTCCGGGAAATAGACCGGCATGGTCACGTAAACGGCCTCAAATGCCTTTCTCTCAAAGAGGAATCCGCGAGGCCCGACTATATCTCCACGCAAGTAGGCGAGCCCTCGGGCAATCGCCTCGGCGGCAATCTGTTGAAGAAGTCCGGGTATGTTTCTCGGGCCGAAGTCCGTAGGAGCGGCCAAGAGCAACTCCTGCCGAATCACCTTACGCGAGGTGGCCGATCTCAATTCGTTTCTGCTCATGCCTAGCGTGGCAAAAGCCGAAACCCCTTCGAATGTTCCGCCACGACACTCGACAACTTGAAAGGGCATTTCTGTTGTGTCTGCCGAGCCGTTCCAACCGTGTTCGATCGGACCAAGATACTTCTCGTAGTGTTCGACGAGGGACAGCATCCGCAACTCCTACCTATTGCCCCGGCCTCTGTTGCATGATGGGCACTCCAAACGGGTTCCCTGCTGGTAGCTGTCCAGAACTTCGGATCGCGTAACGTCGGGCGGAAATTGACGGTTGGTCCATGTCGGTTGGTGGTCAATGTCCCAGTCTCGCGGCCCGCTGCGCGGAGGCACCATCACTTCGTCGCCGCAGGTTGGACACAGCCTGCCGCCGTTCGGACCAAGTGCAGCATTGTCCCAAGCATCTTGAATAGTTCCAGTTCTGAACGATCCCCGGCTGGTGACTTGACCGCGGACATTCGTTCCACTTGCTCCTGGGGCAACACTTTCACCTAACCCAACACCTTTGCTGAAACTGCTCGCCTGATTACCCGCGCGGCTCGCCGCGAGGTTTCCCAACACATTGGAGCGTGTGGCCGCTCGTGCAGCGAAACCGGTCCCGACCCTCGTAGTCATGAT
Organism: Candidatus Hydrogenedentota bacterium; assembly: GCA_020849535.1. Classification (GTDB taxonomy): domain Bacteria; phylum Hydrogenedentota; class Hydrogenedentia; order Hydrogenedentales; family SLHB01; genus JAHDWY01. The sequence continues at coordinate 668 of JADLGB010000265.1, read as the reverse complement.
GCCGGCGCCGCGCGCCACAGTCACGTTAGCACTACGAGCGGCCAGATTGGAGGCCGCCGCGTTCGCGGTTGAGGCAGTTCCCCTTATGGCCGCTCCGCTGGCAACCAGCTTCGAAGCGCCGAAGAGACCTCGTTGCGTCCGCTCTACACCTGCGATTGACTCGCCTGTATTGTAGTCAAGCGCATCGTACGATTCCATAACCTCGGTAGTGCCAATGAAGTCAGACACAAACATGCCAAATCCAGTAGCGGAGGAAATTGCTTCCTCGATGTTCTCACCAGGGATATGGTGCGTCATTATGCGTTGTTCGTACGGCGCAGCGGCGTCACTGATGAATTGGTCGTACGTTGCGGCGCGATCACTTCCGGCTATCGCCTTCACGCCGCTCCACATGGCACTCAACTGACTGCCGCCACTTTCGACAAAGAAACTGTGAAGAGCTGCCTCAACATAGTCCCCATCCCATTCCCACTGGCCGTATGGGTCCAGCCGCGACCACGGGTTGTTCCCGACGTAGGCGTAGGGGTTCCCGAGATTGCTCGCGTCGCCCCAGAGGCCGATGGTGTCGATGCGGAGGAAGCGGCCGAGGTAGGGGTTGTAGTAGCGCGTGCGGTAGTCGTAAAGGCCGAGGACTTCGTCCCAGCGGCGGCCCGTAAACATAAAGGGGT
>JADLGB010000264.1 GCA_020849535.1 Candidatus Hydrogenedentota bacterium | reverse complement strand
TGGTGGGAGAAACGCTACAAAGAGTTCTTCACGCCCGTGCTCGAGCGGGGTGTCTAGCCGATGGCACCGCGAACGATGAAGACGAACCCGGCGTTCCTCACGGAACAGGAACTCGTGGACTCCTTTGTGGTCCGCCGTGCGGACCTGCAATTGGTCATGCAGGCTGTCCGCGAAAACACGGGGCCGTCCAATCAGCATGTGCTCGTCACGGGCCCGCGTGGAATCGGCAAGACCGCGCTCGTGCTCCGGGTCGTAGCGGAAATCCGGCGAGACCCCGAACTGAATCGGCATTGGTATCCCATCGTGTTTGCGGAAGAAAGCTATCAGGTGTCCACGCCGGGGGAATTCTGGCTGGAGGCCATCTTTCACTTGGCGCGCCAAACGGATTCGCAGGAGTGGCGCGCCGTGCATACGGACTTGCTGAATGAAAGCGATGAGGATCGTCTCCGTGAGCGCGCCTTGGCGCAACTCATGGACTTCGCGGACGCGCAACGGAAGCGTATCCTGCTCGTCGTCGAAAACTTGAACATGCTCCTGGGGGAACAACTCAGCGACAACGACGCGTGGACCATTCGTCACGCGCTCCTGAACGAGCCGCGCCTCATGCTGCTCGCCAGTGCCACGCAGCGATTCGAGGAGATCGCGAACCACGGCAAGGCTATGTTTGAGTTGCTCAAGACCTATGAACTCAGACCGCTTAACACGCGGGAGTGTACGACGCTTTGGCGCGCACTCACTGAATCTGAAATCACCGAATCCCGCGTACGTCCGATCGAAATCCTGACGGGAGGCAATCCGCGCCTCATCTGCATCATCGCGTCCTTTGGTACGCGTAAGTCGCTCCGGCAACTCATGACAGATTTGACTCACCTTGTCGACGAGCACACTGAATACTTCAAGAGCTATCTGGACGGACTCGCCGCCTCGGAACGCAAAGTCTTCGTATCGCTCGCCGAGATCTGGGAGCCGGCCACCGCCCGGGAGGTCGCCTTTGCCGCGCGACTGGACGTCAACAAGACCAGCGCATTCCTGAAGCGGCTGGCGGAGCGTGGCGCAGTTTCTGCGATCCATCAGCCGGGCGGCAAGAGGCTCTACCAAGTCGCGGAGCGCATGTACAACATCTACTACCTCATGCGACGTAGAGGGGGTCCCTCGAGCCGCATTCGCGCCGCCGTGAATTTCATTGCGGGCATGTATGCCCCCGAGGAACTGCCACCGATTGCCGATGAACTGCTGCGAGAGGCGTGTAACTCCCGCGCGGGAGAACGGGACGAATACCACCACGCCGTCGAAATGCTGCTGTCTCGAGTTACTGATGATGAGTCTCGACGCCGGATACTTGGCACCGCGCCGCCGGGCATCGGCAAGGACACGCCGCATCTCGTGCGTGAAGGGAGAGAAGAAGGATATTCGCCTGGCGGCAAACATCGGGAAACTCAAGAAGAGCTGCGCGACAGTATTGGGCAACTCGATCAAGACCCTACATGTGCGATCAGTATCGAGCTTGCCGCCGGTTTCGCGGCGGCGGGGCATGGGCGCGAGGTGTTGGACCTGATCCAGGCGTCGCCCAGCGCACCCTTCCTCGAACCCCTGATCGTGGCTCTGCAGATGTACCTCGGTGAACCGGTCAAGGCGCCGGTCGAAATTGTAGAGGTCGCCAAGGACATCGTGAAACGCATCGAGCTGCGCCGGGAGCGGATGGCTACCGCGAATAATGGCCCCCACTAAAGAGAATTGCCTGAACAACAGCGCGTGTCTGCACAGGCCCAGCAGACCTGAGAAGAGAGAGCCCCCCACAGTTTGCGTGCGCCAGGAGGGATGTCATCAGGACCGCCGGCATCCTTGCCGGCTTCTTCATGTGCTGGTGACAATGCCGGCGCCGCGCGCAATCGTCCGGGCTGGAATACTATAATCAGGACAAACATGCCCGGAGGGGAAGTCTGTCCATGAGAGTATCCGCCCTATTGCTCTGCATCCTGGGCCTTGCGCCCGCGACACTGCGGGCCGAGGAGTCCTATCTCGCTCCACGCAACACGGAAGTCCCCTTTCCTTACCTGTGCGGCGCGACGCGTGCATGGCCGATCCTCGCGAAGCCTCTTCCCGCGGACGCGCACGCGACGCTGACCGCGCGCGAAGGTGATCACGTGCTGGCGCAGGGCAGCACACTTTCCTTGAACGGCCTGCGCATCGCGCTTGCCGAAAACGGTTTTTTGCAGATCGCCGCTGAATCGGGCGCGTCCAAATCTACCTTTCAGCTCGATGTTTCACTTGCGCTGCCCGGCGGCACGGAAACCCAGACTCTCACCATCCAACCCGGCCCGCCCACGCGGCCGTTGTCATACCTCGCGGACTTCGGGGATGATCTGATCCGCATCTTCAATGCGCCCGATGGCACTTGGCGGCCTGTCACGAAGGACGCCTTCGACCAGTATTTCCGGCGCTGTCAGGTCCATGGGGTAAACCGGCTCATCCTGTGGCTGAGTCCCATGCCCTACATCGTGGACCCCGGAAACTACGCTCCCGAGGACTGGGCGCGCTACGAGGCGCAAGCGAAAGCCCTGAACGAAAGCCCCGCCTTCCAGCAGCTCATCGCGGAGCGCCTCAAGGGCGCCGAGGAGGGCCATTGGGGCCGCCACATTCCGTGGGATTGGATTCGTCAACTCAACACCTACCGGCTCATGCGCGACTTCGGTCCACTGCTCTCGCAAAGCGCCGTGGACCACGGCATCCGTCTCACCGTAAGTTTCCGGCCCTTCGAAACCGCGCTGACGAAGTACTATGAGTTACCGGCCTTCGATGAGCGGGGCGCGTACCTTTGGGGATTCCTGCCCATGGCGACGCCCGTCGTGAACTACCGGACGGATGCCACGTGCTTCGCCCATTACCGCACCATCCTCAGGCAGATGGGCCATGAGGACAAAGGCCGCCTGGGTCGCATCACGGTGCAGGGCGTTGAGAACGCGGATGTGTTTCTTGCGCGCTTCAAAGAGAAAGGAGACAACTTGCGCATAGAAGCCAGCGACTACCCGCCCCTCCAGCACGACTCGCTTGTGCTGCAACGGCAGGCCGATGGCCGTTTCGTACTCGCCCCGTTCGCGTCGATTGCCCAACAGGCCGCGGCGCACCGGCAAGTTCTGACGGGGTTCGACCTCCGCATGGAAGATGGCGCGTTGCACATCGGGCATCTGGACGTGCCCTTCGACACGCGCTTCCTTATTCTCTCCAATCCCTCCTCCGCCGAAGAAGCCCTCACCTTCCCTGCGCTGAAACCCGTGGAGCTATATGCCCGCGCAGGCAACCGCATCGGCCGGGAAAACGTCTACTGGGTGCTCGACGGGGACTCGGCCACTTCCGCCCAGACCCATGTGCCCGGAATCCCGAAGACAGGCGAACAGGCGACGGAGTTCAACGCAACCGAGACCGGCGCCAGGCTCATCTATGAGTCGGGCGAGTCTCGCTTAGCGCTCAAAGAGCGGCTGCTTGTCATCGATCTGGGCGCGCCTTACTCGGTGGAGATGCTGGACCTGAATCGCGCTGAAGCGCGCGACAACGCCGTCAAGGAAATGAAGACCCTCCTCGATCTGCCCGCCGTGGATGAACTGTTCGTCAACACCCGTTCGCATGTGCAGCTCGCAGCCTATGAGGGCGACGGCGCGGAGGGCATCCGGCCCCTCGTGTACTACCGCCAGAATCGCAAATCCGCCGCGCATTTGGGGATTGACCGCGCCTACGCGCCGCTGGCCGTGGCAGACGATCCGGTGCTCCGCGAATGGGCGGCCGACCCGCTTCTCGTGGAGAGGATTACCACCTGGCAACCCGGCGAATGGGACGGCGATTGCCAGTCACCCGGCTCTCCCTTCCGTTGGCGCTTTGCGCGGAACCAGGCCGTTGCCGCGGGTGTGCGCGCGTTGCTGCAAGACTTCGAGGCCGCGTTTCCGGGTGTGCGCACCCGCGTGGTGATTCCCATGGGCGCGGAATCCGCCAAACGCGTGAAGGACACCATTGCGGTGATGCAGCGCCCCGACGGCACGCCCTACGGTCCCGGCTACAACGGTGTCTGGTCGACGATCAATCACATACACAGCATCGGCGAGGGCATGGCGATGCTCGACTTGACCGGTCTCCACACCGAGCCGGTCCTCTTCGGCGTTCGCGATGTGCCCGAGATGGCGCCGTTCCGGGTGCATCTCGAAGAGTCCTTCCGCGATCTCGCCACCAACCGTGGCTCCGAATTCCGTGGACCCCGCAGCTTTTTCTTCGAAGCCCAATACACCCTGCGCCGCAACGACTATGATGCCGCCCGAAAGGAGCGTGAATCACTCATATGCGAGGTCCTCTCCCACTCGGGAGAAATCAACGAAGTAATCTTGTACGAGGCCGCCGACTGGCTCTACTATCTGCCCTTCAGCGATCTGGAGCTGAGCGGCAACTACTTCGTCGAGCGCTGCGAATCGGCACGAGGCGAGTGACACCACGCGAGCACGACCGAAGTCTTGCGGAATCTACCGCCGGCACTTCAAATGCGGGCACCGCGTTTGCTTTCCTCAAGAGCCGGCAGGGATGCCGGCGCTCCTGGTTGCGCTTCGTTCGTCCTAGAGACGGACAGCCGGAAGAGCAACTCGGCTAGAAGAATGGCAAAGACCTTTTCTTGTCCTTTGGGCGAGTGGACATCTGAGAGCCGGGCATATGCTGCCACTGCCTTTTCCGACTCTGAATAGGCTCAACAGCCGAATTCGGGCTGATTGGATCCGCCCCAGGCGCGGGATCATCCTGCTGTATTGGGGGCACTATTCACTCGGCCTTGGTGCAACCGCACGTTGCGTGTTGTGATGCGGCTGAGAAACGCGGCGTTGTGCGACACCACGATCATGGACTGCGGAAGGCTCAGGAGAATCTCGGTGATGCGCTCTTCGTGCGCTTCATCGAGACCCGTCAGGGGTTCATCCAACAATAACACCTCCGGCTGCATCGCCAGTACCGCGGCCAGTGCCACGAGCCGCTTCTCCCCGCCGGAAAGCTTGTACGTGATGCGCTCTTCGTAGCCGGAAAGCGTGACGAGTTCGAGGGTCTTGCGAACCAGTTCACGGGCTTCGGCGCGGGTTTTGCCGAGGTTGAGCGGGCCAAAGGCCACGTCTTCCTGCACAGTCGGACAGAACAACTGGTCGTCTGAATCCTGAAACAACAGGCCCACGCGCGTGCGCACATCGCGGAAGTCTTTCTCGGTCGCACGTGGCGTTCCGAAACACGTGATGCGGCCCGCGGCGGGTTTGTGCAATCCCACGATGAGTTGCAGCAGCGTTGTCTTGCCGGAACCGTTTGCGCCTTGCAGGCCCAGGCGCTCGCCGCGAAGCAGCGCGCACGAGGCGCCGTCCAGCACGATACGCCCAGAGGTGTACGCGAAACTTACTTCGTCGAGTTGGATGACCGGTTCCCTCATACGAACTCCGCCACACCGAGCGCGGCGATAACCGCGATGATCAACGCTCCGAACCACAAATCGCGCGCCATGAAGGCAAATGGGTCGGCCACCGGAAACGCACCCGTGTAACCACGGCATTTCATCGCCTGGAGCACGCGCTCCGAACGTTCCAGGCCCCGCACGAGCAGCATGCCCACGAGGTACCCAAGCATTCGCATGGTGTGCATATCCGTCCGCGGCGTGA
>JADLGB010000263.1 GCA_020849535.1 Candidatus Hydrogenedentota bacterium | reverse complement strand
TATCGGAATTCTGGCCGCCATTCTGCTGCCGGCCTTGGCGCGCGCACGTGAAGCGGCGCGCCGCGCCTCCTGCCAGAACAATCTGAAGCAGTGGGGTTTGGTCTGCAAGATGTTCGCCAACGAGAGTCAGGGCCAGGCGTGGCCGCGAGTCCTCAATCAGGACTACTCGCGTGACGCGACGTGCGTCCGGCGCCCCGGCCGCGTCCGCGCCAGCGTTTGGATGCCGTCGGTGTATCCGGAATACATCTCCGATCCAAATGTGGGCGTTTGTCCTTCTGCCGTTAACGCGGCGGAAATGTATGCCGCGTTCGTACCGCCTGACTGCCGCTGGTGCAACACGGTGTGCGCGGCGGACCCGACTTTCGGGATCGTCGATCCGGCGCGTGTGAACAACGACGAACAGCACAGCTACTACTATTACGGCTACATGCTCGACAGCGATGATGCCTTCATCGCGGCCCTGTTTTCATTGCGCCAGTACGCGACCGACGTGAACACGACGAACGGTGGCGGTAGCGGTGGCACAGCAGACTATACTGTCGGTTCGGATTACGCGTCACACACGGCATGCCCGTCGCGCGCCGCCGTGGACAAAGCGCTCTATGCCGACTACGAGCCAGGCGACTACACATCGATAGGCGCGTTGCAGTCCTCTGTCAACTCGACCTTCCCGCAGTATGGCCTCACACCTCCGACCATCACCCATTTGGGCACCGGCGGCAGTGATAGGTTGATCAAGATCAAGGAAGGCGCCGAACGCTTCCTGATCACCGATATCAACAATCCTGCCGGGTCTGCCAAGGCCCAGAGTGAGGTCCCGGCGATGTGGGATCGTCTGGTGACGAGCACCACCGATGCCGATCGTCAGGCGCGCTTCAACCACAAGCCCGGCGGCTGCAACGTGCTGTTCATGGACGGTCACGTTGAGTTCCGGAAGTATCCGCAGGACAAGTTCCCGATCACTCCGCTCCAGGCCATGTTCGGCCGGTTCTAGTGTTCCGGGCCCCATCAGTTTCTGATTGACGTAAGCCCGGCCCATGGAGCAATCCATGGGCTGGGCTTTGCAGTGAAGGATAGTCACATGGTCCCGCATTGAAGCGGGGAGATGATGCGCCCCTGACGGAGGCAGCACCGAAGGGAGTAGATGTCGTGCGAATGGATAAGCTGGTCGGCCGGATATCCCTGTTGTCGCTTTTGGGTGTCTTCGCGTTGGGAATCGTTCTCGCAGGCTGCGGAAGTGACAAGGTCAAGATGGGCACGGCTCCTCAGGAACAGGAGAGCGTCCTATTCACGGCAATTGCGGCAGGCGACCTGGCAACGGTGCAGGCGGAAATATCCCGCGATGCCTCACTGTTGAATCAGACCGAGGGTGGCTTCGTTCAGACTCCGCTTCACAAGGCGGTCCGAGCCAAGCAACTCGAGATTATCCGGTTCTTGATCGAGAGCGGGGCCGAGATCAACACAATGGACGCCCTCGGTCGGACGCCCCTCTCAGCGGCAATGGATGAAGAGGCCGGCGACGAGATCATCAAACTCTTGCAGGATAATGGCGCGGAGGACTGACGCCATTGAGCACGCGGGTAGTCTCGCCGCGGAATTCTGCGTGAGGCAAAGGCTTGTCCAGGGCGTCAGTCAACTGTCAGCCCTAATCTGTGGACGCAGCCGCCCTTTGCAGGAAGCGTGTGCCCGTCCTCCACGACCTCCTGTGTCCAGAGCCGGTCGGAATCAGTCGCTCGTGTTTTCATCTGTCTTACAAAAGGAATCATCATGAGAATCAAGACCCTAGTCCTCCTCAGCGCCCTGCTGTGCGGCATCGCGTTCGCGCACGTGGGCAATCACCCGTCTGTTCACGACACCGTGGCCGGTGTCGTCGAGCGCATGCGCAAGGAAGTCCCCGCCGAGAAGCTGACCGGCCTCACGCCCGAGCAGGCTGTCGCTATCCTCACGGACGCGGAAAAGGAAATCCTCGCCACCGAGCACCTTTCGTTCACCGTGAACGTGCCCGTGGTGGTCTCCGTATACCGCGACGCCGCCCAAGGCGAAATTCCGTTCTGGTTCGCGATGCGTGGATTCACGAAGGGCGCGGACACCCTCAAGATCGGAGATGACGCCTTCGAGATTTGGACCAAGACCTTCGAGAAGGGTTGGGTCGGCCTGGGCGTGAACTCCGTGAGCGGCGCAGGCGACCACTACTTCGTCTCGCTTGCCCCGGTCAACGCGGGCGAGAAGGTCGCAGTGACGGACATCTATCCCGGCCAGCACACGGCCGGCGTGCTCGAAAAGGGCGCGCAACCCTGCGTGGAGTCCAAAGCCGCCATCACGGAGCTGCCGGAAGCGCTGAGCGGCCAAGTCCTCATCCGCGGCGACCAATCGCGCCGCCGCGATGCCCAGCTCACCAACATCTTCAAGGTCACCGACTACCCGTCGACGAAAACGCCAGACGACATCGTGCTGACCTGGAGCGATGACCCGAAGACCACGCAAGCCATCCAGTGGCGCACCAGCACCGAGACCACGCGCGGCACTGTCCGTTACCAGAAGAAGCCCGCCTCGGGTCAGGCCGATGCCGGCGCCTGGAAAACCGTTGACGCGGCGATGGACCCGCTCGAAAACACCATTCTCGTCAATGACCCCGTGTGCAACCGGTACACGGCATACCTCAGCGGACTCGAACCCGGCACCACCTACCTCTACGCTGTGGGCGATGGCACGGACAACGGCTGGCTTGAGCCCGCCGAGTTCACCACCGCGCCCGGCGGCATCGTGCCGTTCAAGTTCATCTACATGGGCGACGCGCAAAACGGACTCGACACCTGGGGTAAGGTCGTGCACCGCGCCTTCGACACGGAGCCGGACGCCGCCTTCTACATCATGGCCGGCGACCTCGTGAATCGCGGCAACGAACGCAACGAATGGGACTCGCTTTTCTTCAACAGCAAGGGGATTTACGATCGGCGCCAGTTGGTGCCCTGCATCGGCAACCACGAGTGCCAGGGCGAAGAAGGCCCGTGGATGTATCTCGAATTGTTCGACCTGCCGGAAAACGGACCCAAGAATATCCCCGCGGAACGCGCCTATACCTTCGAGTACAGCAACGCGCTCTTCGTCGTGCTCGACTCGAACCTGCCGCCCGCGGATCAGACCGACTGGCTGGAGAAAGTGCTCGCCGGCAGCAAGGCGACCTGGAAGTTCGTCACGTACCATCACCCCGCATATTCCTCAGGGGCAAATAGAGACAATTTGGAAGTCCGCACGCTGTGGGGCGCCCTCTTCGACAAATACCACGTGGATCTCGCCCTGCAAGGCCACGACCACGCCTACTTGCGCACGTACCCCATGAACAATGAGAAGCGCGTGGGCTCGCCCGCCGAAGGCACGATCTATATCGTGTCCAACTCCGGGGCCAAGTTCTACGAGCAGGGCCAGTTCGATTACACCGAAGTGGGCATGACGAATCTTTCGATGTATCAGGTGCTCGACCTGAAGATCGAAGGCGACACCCTGACGTACAAAGCCTACGACATCGACGGCAAACTGCGCGACGAGTTTGTGATCAAGAAGTAGCCCCTACACATGAGAAAGACCCCGTCTCTCGCCCGCCAAATCCGGCGCGAAAGACGGGGTCTGTCCCGAATGGCACTGAGTCCTCTAACAGAATACCGTGTGAGTTTGTGCAGCGCAGACATCCCTGTAGGCTCTTGGAGAGGCATCCTCTTGCAAAAGCGCAAAGGCCACACCAGTAAAGACACAGGCGAGGGCGCCTGTGCCACACGGCTGTCTCCTGTTCCTCGCTTGTCTGTGATTCTTAAATCCTTCGGCTAAACCAAGCACGGCAAGAAAGGAAGTATCAACCAAGGCCGGGCAAGCGCGTGTGGCACAGGCGCCCTCGCCTGTGTCTTTGTCCATCTCCAGCAGGCAAGCCTCCGCTCTAAAAGTCAGTACCATTCGGGTCTGTCTCTCACCCAACATTTCAACTGCCGTTCTTACGCTAGAACGCTTTCCCCGCGGCGTGTTCGTCGGCGAGCTGGGCGATGAGGTCCGGGTCGACCTTCGGAAAGAGCACCTGCGGCGCCTGCAGCGGGCTGCCCGCGGCGATGCCTTGCTTGGCCGCGTTCCAGCCGTCGGGACCGCCGTTGGGGCCTCCCTGGGGCAGCGTGATGCCAAGGGTTTCTGCGAGCTTCGCCGCGCCGTCCGGTGCGAAGGGCGCCATGACGGTACACAGCGCGCGCACCACCTGGCAGCACACATACAAGGTCGTGCCCGTGCGGACGATGTCAGTCTTGCGCGTCGTCCACGGGGCCTTCGTGTCGAAGTAGACGTTGGCGCGGCGGCCGATGTCGATGAAACGTTCGGAGGCCTGCCGGAAGCGGAACCCTTCCAGTGACTCCGCGACGCCGTCGATCAGCGCGGGCAGCGATTCCAGCAGCGCGCGGTCGTCGGCGTCGAGTTCGCCCGGTTCCGGCACCTTGCCCTCAAAATTCTTCACGGTCATGGTGAGCGAGCGGTGCACGAAATTGCCCACCACATCGCACAACTCGCCATTGTACCGGTTCAAGAACTCGTCCCAGTCGAACGCGGCGTCCTTGGCTTCCGGCATGATCGCGCAGATGTAATAGCGGATCGCGTCGCGGCTGAAGCGTTCGACGAACCAGCGCACGCTGATCATGTTGCCCTTCGACTTCGACCCCTTCTCCGCCTTGCCGGTCTGCCGGTTGAAGACGTTGAGGTACTCGTTGCCGACGACGTTGTCCGGGAGGATATAGTCCTTCTGCCCCATCAGCATGGCCGGGAAGATCACGGCGTGGAACGGCACGTTGTCCTTGCCGATGAAGTGGATCAGGCGCGTGGACGCGTCCTTCCACCACGGCTCCCAGGCGGCGGCGTCCCCGGTTGTGTCGATGCCCCATTGCCGCGTGTTGGTCACGTAGCCGATGGGCGCGTCGAACCACACGTAGATGCGCTTGCCCGCCGCGCGCGGGTCTTCGAGCGGAATCGGCACGCCCCAGTCCGTGTCGCGCGTGATGCAGCGCGCACGCAGGTCCTGCACCCAACCGTAGGCGATACCCTTCACGTTCGTGCGCCATTCGGGATGGCTGTCGAGCCACGTCTTGAGCGCGCCCGCGAACTCCGGCAGACGCAAGAACCAGTGCGTGGAATTGCGCAGTACCGGAGTCGACGTGTCGCCGGGGATGTTCACGCGCGGGTTGATGAGATCGTGCGCGGCATACTGCGCCCCGCAGTTCTCGCACTCGTCGCCGGTGGCGTCCTCATAGCCGCACTTCGGGCAGGTGCCCTTCACGTAGCGGTCGGGCAGAAACTTGCCGGACTGCTCCGAGTACCACAGTTCCATTTCCTGCTCTTCGATGTACCCGCCGTCGTAGAGCGTGCGGAAGAAAGTCTGGGTGGTATCGGCATGCAAATCCCACGAGGTGCGGCCGTAAAGGTCGAAACTGATGCCGAGCCGTGCGAAGGCCTCTGCGTTCGCCGCGTGATACCGGTCGATGACCTCCTTTGGTGAGACACCCTCCTTCAACGCCGTCAACGTGATGGGCACGCCGTACTCATCCGAACCGCAGATGTAGAGGATGGACTCACCCTTGAGACGCTTGAACCGCACATAGATGTCCGCGGGCAGATACGCCCCGGCGATGTGGCCCAAGTGAATGTGCCCGTTGGCGTAAGGCAAGGCGCTCGTGACGAGCGTCCGTGTGAACTGCTGCTCCGGCATCGTGTACGTTCCAATCCGTGGTTGAATGGGCCCCGCCCCGCGCGGCGCAACCGGGGCCAAAAGAGTGCCGATTGTACCGCAATAACCAGCGCCCATGCACATCCCTGGAGAAGAAGATGGGATTCACCACGAAGTCACGAAGGACACGAAGGAGGAGCAATTCCTCTCGCCAAGGCGCGGAGGACGCGAAGAAGGAAGGATGGGAGGGGAATACGTGGTTGCCCTGGGACCTCGGGGCTCGTTTCGTGAAGGTATTTGAACGAGTAAGAAGGATACTTTACAGCGAAGACGCGAAGGCGCGAAGAAGATGCGAATCTCTGAAAGTCCTCCCTTCGCGGTGCAATACTCTTGAACGGGCAGCAGGCCGTCAGACTCGCCAAATGGCCCTACCAAACGCCAAGCCCGGCCAGCTCAATTCACCGCGACGATATTGGCCGCGCCGCCCGTGCCAAACGCCAGCAGATCACTCCATTCGCCTGTGCTCGTATCAAGCATCTGCACGTGAGCGGGGCCTCGCTTTCCGGGATCGTCGAGGAAGACAACGAGACCTACGTTCACGGCTTGAATGCCACGCCACGTTGCATCGAGATTGCGGCGAACCCCATCCAACAGGATCTCGTTGGACGGCTGGAGATCGCCCCTCACTATTCGCCCCGCCGGTACGTGAGCCAGAAACCCGGCATCAAAGTGCTTGCGCGAACTCCCGTCCTTGGACACGACTGTGAGGCTCTGATCCTGCCAGTTGTAGAAGGTGAAAGCATCCGCGTCCGAGGAGGTATAGACGCCCGCGATGCGGCCAAAAGGCGATGCCTTCTCTCCGCCGGTGATACGGAGCTGCTCTGTCACTCGATCCGGCCCATCTCCTTTCTCGACGAAGCAGACCGGCTGCAAACCGTTCCACGCCACAGCGCGGAAGTCGCCCTCCGCGAATTCCCCGCGGGCCAGGACCACATCAGTCGTGCCGGTCGCGATGGTATAGCGCAGGACGTTCCCGCCCCCTCCTTGGAAGAGGACCGCACTATCGTCCGGCGTGAAGAATCCGTCGGAGCCGCCTTCTTTCAAGAAGGCCTTTGGTAGGAGCGACTCAACCTCGATTAGCGCCAGCCCCCGTTGATCCCCGTACTCCGGCACTTTGCCGTCCTTGAACGAGCCCGGCCGCATGGACTCCACGTAGCGGACTTGGGCCACGATTAGTGAACCATCCGAAGACACCCTCGGCACCCCGGAGAAACTCTCAAACCAGGGACAGTCGCGCTGCGTCGCGCGGCCCGTCGCGATATCCAGTTCACTGATGCAGCAAATCCCAAACCCGTACAGAAGACCGCGTGGCGCGTTCAGTGCGATGGCGCTTACTTCTCCTCGCGTGACTGGCTCGGGTGTGAAGAACGACCCTACGGGAACGAGTTGCAGAGCGGTATCCTGAGAGAGCGCGAACGCGTTGCCGCTCATGTCGGACACGTATGCCAACGTGGCGGCGCGCGCATCTTGCAGAGAGAAGCTGCCAAACATGAGGATGAGGAGACACACGTCGCGCTTTGTCATGATACGGACTTCTCCATTGCATCAAGCCTGTAACCTACATATCATAATGTGGAACTGTGCGCCCGTCAAGCATCACCCGCGACTGAAGGAAATTCACCAGGAAGCCACGAAGCGGGAGAGAATGAATGGAGATAGGTACCTCGACTCCCGCGCCGGGCTTCTCCAATTGACGAAATGGCGCCCTGCGCGATCAACGCAACACCGGGTCAAAGACAGATGGCGCTGACTTTCTACGGCGCGAAGCGAAGATCAAAGCAAAACACCCCGAAAAAGGGGACCGGCCAGGAGCGCCGGCATCCCTGCCGGCTCTTGAGCCAACGCAGTGATTTGTTTCCTGTGCATTCCCTGTGGACAAGGCGGGGACCAATCCCGCCCTGCAGGAAGGGCTTCTGCCGCGGCGGTTTCACCGCCCGGAACACAAAAGAGACCGCGGGGAAAGACATCCCCGCGGTCCCGCATGTCGCACGTCACCCGGTGCGCGTGCCGGCGACTTCAAGCTCCTACAAACCGAGCACGATGGCCCATGCGCGTGAGCAGAAGCCCTCGCCTGGGTACTTGATCCATTCCACATGCCCGTCCATGTAGAGCAGATTGCCGCCTCCGGGTACGTGGCTCATGTGCTTGGCTTCGGTGCTCACCTCGTCCGCAAAGCACGCGATCTCACTCTGCGCCTTGCTGCTTCCTGCCGGATTATTGATGTCGGTGATGAAGAAACGCTCGATTCCTTCCTTCAGGCGATACATGGTCCGGCCGTCCGCCGTGGGCATGGACGAGTAGTCCGAAAACTTCATGTCAGCATCCACGACGGGGCGCACATACTGGGTCAGCGTCTTCTCCACATCGCCTCCAGTGGCAGCAAGTCCGGCCGCGTACGCGGCGCCGATCCGGTCTGGAAGCGTTGTCGTACTGCCGGCGATATCTGTAAGAACATCCAGGGAAGCGGGGTCGATGTACGTCCCGATCGCGCTGGCATCGGGGGGAATAGCGCCATCGTTGGGATCCACGCCGGGCAACATGCCGTGAAGCTTAATGTCGTATGTCCAACCCATGTAGAAGTACGACAGGTCATCGAACCGGCACGGATTGACCGGCAATTCGGGGTCTCCATCCGCGTGATACCGACCGCCATCGACGCGGTTCTGTCCATCGGAGTCGGACGGGCACACGATCAAGTGCTCGTCCGTCATGTACTCCGGAAAGACTTCAAGACCCGCGAACATGAAGCCCAGGGTCGGCTCGTCACAATCGGCAACACCGTCGTCGGACACTGCCTCGTCACGGTATGCGTTGATGGGGAACTTCTGGCCAGCAGACTCGTTCGCGTACATCTTGAAGACCAGTCCCAACTGCTTCAGATTGTTCTGGCAACTGGCGCGGCGGGCGGCCTCGCGCGCCCGGGCAAGCGCCGGGAGCAGGATGGCCGCCAAGATTCCGATAATGGCAATTACAACGAGCAATTCAATCAAAGTAAAACCTTGCTTCCTCATCTCGTGTAGACTCCGTAAGTTATGACTCCTCACTCACTAAACACTAATTTGGTTGGTTTCTCCTTGGTATGCCGCGAGTACCCTCCTCTCTGGGCGCCCAGCAGGGACCCACAGCACGCTCGCGGGAGGACGGAATACTGCTTTCCGCTTCCCGCGGAACGCGCCACGCCAAAAGCCGGTTGGACGCGGACCGTCCCGCGGTCGCCAGCATTTGAAGCGCGCTGCACAGGGCCTGGACTGAAGCCGCCCGAATGCCACGATGCGAACCCCACTTCGCCGTGTCATTTATAGCGAAACCGACCGAGCATTAAGTAGAAAATCGGTCGTGCGCACGGACACTCCTGCACCTGCCGCAATTGTCCCGTGCACTCCTTGCAACCCCATTTTGCCGCACTTTCGCAGAAAACGCAATAGCCCATTCGGTAGGAGCACGGACAGGCATGTCGCGGCGTAGCCGCAACCAAACCAAAAGATGCGTCCACCGATTGCACCGATTCGGGAGAGAGGCTGGAATGGGGCACGGGCGCCCCGCCCGTGATTTTGGATTGATTTTAACCGCGAAGCCGCGAAGGGCGCGAAGGCAAAGCAAGAGAAGGTCTACCCTTCCACCGGGATTGTGGATATCCCTGTCCGCTCTTCAGGGAAGGTCCTGCTCCTTCTTCGCGAACTTCGCGGCTTCGCGGTGAAATACCTCATCTTTGTTTCCAATTGCTCCACGATAGGGCAACTGCGGCACGTGCCGCTGCAGAATGGTGGCGAGAATTCGAGATTCTGGTGAGAGTAGTCCGGGCGGGTGTTCCACCCGGAGACCCCGCGCCAGCACCCACCCAGAAATCCTGCCCGGATGCCCGCACCCGGCAACCTATCCCGGTCCGCCCCTGGGCCGTGATTTCCTTGATTCATGGGGCATCAGCAGTTAGGATCGGGGCTTGTTCATTGGCTGCCACCCAGCACCGGGGCCTGACGGGCCACCGGCAATTACGAATTATCAGTACCGGAGATTTCCTTGGACATCATTGCGCTGCCCATGACTCCGTTCGTCACCAACTGTTTTATCCTGCGGGACCAGGGTTCCGCGCTGATCGTGGACCCGGGCGACGTGACGGATGGATTAGTTGACGCTATCGAGGGGTACACGGTGGACACCGTGGTCAACACCCACTGCCATTGCGATCATTGCGGGGGAAACGCGGCGGTCCTCGAGCGGACCGGCGCGCGTCTGCTGTGTCACGCCGCGGACCTCCCCCTCTTGCACGCGCTGGAGCAGCAGGGACTGGTGTTCGGGGTGCCTTTCCCCCCGTCGCCGGAGCCGTCGGCCTACTTGAAAGAGGGCGACACGGTATCCTTCGGCGGGGTGTCGCTCGAAGTCCGGCATACGCCGGGGCATTCCCCGGGCCATGTCGTGCTGGTGGGCGATGGCTTTGTAATCGGTGGGGATGTGCTCTTCGCCGGCTCGATTGGGCGGACCGACCTGCCCGGAGGGAACTACGAACAATTGCTGCATTCCATCAAAACAAAACTGCTCACGCTGCCGGATGACACGGTCGTCTACAGCGGCCACGGCCCGGCGACCACCATCGGCGCGGAGCGCCGGTCCAACCCATTTCTGGTGGACCTATGAGCGCCCTTGCCGCGCTGCTGCTCGCCTTCGGGGCGGCCACGATTGATGTCGCCCTCGCGCCGGACCAGCCGCTGCCCTTTGTCTACGTGGACGACCCGCTCATCCTGCAGCTCAAGTCCGATTCGGACGTGACCGTAACGGGCCAAATCGATTTCTCGGGAGACGAAGGCGAGCCGGTTTCCCTGAAACTCCCGGCAATCGACCTGCGTGCCAACGGCAAACACTGGCAGCCGCTGGAAGGCGTCCCCACGAGCAAAGGCCGTTACAACGCGCACGTGGCGCTCGACGCGGGCGGCAGCCCGGTCCAGGCCGATCTCGTCTTCTGCCGGATCGACCGCCCGGACAAGAGCGACGGCGCGTCTATCTGCGTGCGCCTGGGCAATGCCGATGAGCGCGCGCTGCTCGCGCTCGGCGGCATCCCCATCCGGCAGGTGGAACTGGACGCGTCGGCGCCCGAAATCGTGACCGCCGCGGAAGCGGCAACCAAGGCCAATTTCAAAGTCTCTCTCTACCTGGACACCGAGCGTCTGCCGAATGCCGCCGAAATCGCGGAGAGCGCCGCCAAGTCGCTGGGCGATAAGGTGGCCGCGTGGGCCATTCAGGCGCACGGAAATGCGGCCACCTTCGAGTCGTTGATACAGGCCGCGCGCCGCGGGGGATCGCGGGCGCCCGTCGCGGTCGTCGTGGACAGCCCCTTGGCGCTCGCCCCTTTCCTGGCCTCGCCGTCCGGACGCACGATTTCGGCGGCGATCCTGCGTCAGGACGCGCCGCAACGCGGGACGATCGAGGCCTTGCGCTTCGCGGCGGAGCAGGCGGGGCACGAGGGCTTCGCCGTCTATGTGTCGAGTTCCGGTTTGGACGCCACCGGCGGGCCGGTGGGCGCCCAACTGGTCCGGCAGTTTGTCAAGAATCGCGCGGCCGGCGTGAGCCATTGCGACCTCGATCCCGAGCACGTCTACGCAGGATCGGATTTCGGCGAGGGTTACGTTCACCTGGGCGCTCTGGTGCGGCGCCTCAACGGCGGCGTGTGCGCGGGCGAACTCGATCTGCCCCGGTCCGCGTATGCGGGTGTCTTCCGCAAGAACGGCGGCTGGACCATTGCCGCCTGGCGCGAGGGCGGACCGGACGCCACGGACATCCCGATTGGCCCCGCATCCAACCTCGTCCTGACGGATGCCGTCAACAACCCCTTGCCGGTCCCGGAACCGCACGACGGGCTTGTCACCTTGGAACTTCGCGAAGAACCCGTGTACTTGAGTGGCGAAGGCGGCACGGTACTCGCCGACGCGGCCCGCGCCCAGGCACTGCGCGAGGCCAAAGCCTTTGTGGCCAACAAGGCGCTTCGCGAAGGGCTGCCCTCGGAATTGGTCGACTTGGTCAACATGGTGGCGGCATCGCCCACGGGCCGCACCGAACGCATTAACTTCTTCGGGCTCCTGCGGATGTATCCGCTTCTCGAGCAGCAATGGCACGAGGGCACGATCCGGCGCAGCGTGGCCGTGCCCGCGATGGCCTCGATGACGCGCCTCGTCCGCAGCCTCTGCATCCTGGAACAGGAGGCCGGCGAACCCTTCATCGAGCTGCTCCAGGAAAGCCTCGCGCGCTGCGGTGAATACCAGTCGCAATACCTGACGGGCACCGGCGGGGCCACGGAAGATCATGAGCGCGCCGACTGGCTATCGGCCGAGGTGGGCCGTCTCATGGCCGATGCGAAAGCCATGGCGGAGCATGGCCGCGAGATCGAGGCGGTCGGCATCGCCTCGCTGGCGGAATGGCGCGCGCGCGCGCTCGAATTCGCAATGCGCGCCGCGCCGCTGAATGCTCCCGAGCCCGAAGTGGAAGCGCCCAAACCGGCGCCCAAAAAGGCCCCGGCTCCGGCGCGAAAGCGGAAATAGCGGGAGGGTGCTGGGAGACAGGCGAGGGCGCCTGTTCCACACGTACATCTCCCTTCCCTTGGCTGTTTTGGAATACCTGAATTCCTACTGCTGACCGAGATCAGAAAGAAAGGAAGAACCAACCTGGGCAGGGCAAGCGTGTGTGGCACAGCCACGCCGCGGCGTGGCTGTGCCCCATTGGGGGAGGAACGGCGATGAAGCGGATTGGTGTCTTGACGAGCGGGGGGGATTCCCCCGGCATGAACGCGGCCGTGCGGGCCGTGGTGCGCACCGGAATCTACTACGGACTCGAAGTCTATGGCATCGAACGCGGCTACAAGGGTCTGATCACCGGGGACGTGCATCTCCTGGGGGCGCGGTCCGTCAGCGGAATCATCAACCAGGGCGGCACCATCATCTACACGGCCCGGTGTAAGGAGTTCTTCGAGCCCGAAGGCCGCGTCAAGGCCGCACAGACGCTCAAGGAGCACCAGATCGAAGGACTGGTGATCATCGGCGGCGACGGCTCGTACCGGGGCGCCTTGGCGCTCCACGCCGAGCACGGCATCCGCTGCATCGGGCTGCCCGGCACAATCGACAACGACATCGGGGGAACGGACTACACGATCGGCTACGACACGGCTTTGAACACGGCCATGGAAGCCATCGACCGGATCCGCGACACGGCGCAGTCGCACGATCGCTTGTTCTACGTGGAGGTCATGGGACGCCATAGCGGCTACCTCGCCATGATGAGTGGAATCGCGGGCGGCGCCGAGGACATCCTCGTGCCGGAGACGCCCACTGACATCGATCAGATGATCGAGCACCTGCGCACGGGCATGAAGAGGGGGAAACGCTCGGCCATCATCGTCGTGGCCGAAGGCGATGACGCCGGAAACGCCTACGAGATCGCGAGCAAAGTGGCCGAGCGATCCGAGTTCAAGGATGGCCGCGTGACGGTGATTGGCCACCTCCAACGCGGCGGCCGGCCCTCCGCCTTCGATCGAGTGCTTGCGAGCCGCATGGGACTGCGCGCGGTCGAGGCACTCATGGAAGATGAAACCGGCAAAATGGTCGGCATCAGCGGAAACAACATCGTGTTGCGGCCTTTGTCCGAGGCCTGGGAATGCAGGACGCTGTTCGACCCGAAGTTCCTGCGGGTCGCGCACATCCTGGCCACGTGATCAGCCCCAGTTCAAAGCCCATTGTGAAAGCACATCAACTGGGAGCACCATCATCCTTGCTGGCATCTTGAAGAGCCGGCAGGGATGCCGGCGCTCCTGGTCAGCCCGCCTTCGCGGAGTGTCTTGTGTTGGTCCAGAGTTCGCAACGCAAGAAGTCAGAGCCGTTCGGGTCAGTCCCGTTCAAGTCGCGCCCCGGGAAACCGCGTGCACGAGCAGGGAGCGTTTGCCCTTTTCTTGCAGGGACTGGTCGAGGAAGGCCAGTTCCTCTTCGTCCACAATGGTGTAGGGAAACTCTTTCACGCCCAGCTTGTCGAGTGTGTACACCATTGACTTCTCGAAGTCCGGTTTGCTGGCAGCCACCACCTGGCACCCCAGCGAAACATTCTCTTTTAACGGCGTGTCGCTGGTAATGGGCCGTTTGCTGTACGCGGAGTGAACATTGGCCCCGACAATCTTGAAGTCGCCCTCCATCTGGACCCGCGTGCCTTCCGCGGCGCCGCCTTTCAGCTTGTATGCGGGATCGACCCCGCGATGCAATCCGCGCACATAAATCACTTGCTTTGAATCAAGACGCCCCACGCCGCGCCGCTCACTGCTGGATTCGGTGGTCATGCGGTACTCGTATGCCGAGTACGTGCCGCCGGAATCCTCCACGATGACAAACATCGTGTCATCGTAACGCTTGTTCGTGTTGTCGTGCAGGCCTTGGTCCATGTCCAGGCCACGGATGGCAATCGCGTTCGCAACGGTCCCGGCGCCGCCCGACTCCACCCACTCGCCGCCCTTCAACGTGATGACGAGCTTGGCTTCCATCGCCAGGGCCTCGGCTTCCTCACCCGTGTACGCGCGCATGAACCCTTTGGACTCCTGCGGGGCAATGGTGGCCGGCGCGCCCGAGTAGAGCGCCAGGGTCAAATCCTCCTCGCCCATCAGCGCATGCATCTTGGCGCGGTTCGCGGGCAACGTCAGCGAGCGCAGCTCGCGGGTCTCGACCGAGACCGGCACTTCCACGACGCGACCGCGCTCGTCCAAGGCTTCCAGTGAAACCGTCTCGCTTTGCAGCGGCGCGTTCACACCGAAGTCCTGCTCGATTCTCGCCATGAGATCTTCGTGAATCCGCTTGCGGAACAGCGCAACAAGTTCATGCGCCCGCTGCCGCCACGCATCCTTCTTTTGCGCGGTATCCGCGGACTTCTCCTCGCCGGGAGCAGCCATCCGGCCTTCCAGGTACTCGAGGACTTCTTGGCGCAGTTCGTCGATGGACATGTTCGCGATGGGAGGCGGCGGCGGCGGAGGAGGCTCTTCCTTCTTCTTTGCGGGCGTACTCGCGCAGCGGGTGAGTGTGGGCAAGAGGACCAGCAAGAGGACAATCAGTCGCGTGTGCCTGCTCATACGATACCTGCCCTTTCCGCCAGCATCACGAATCCGTGGTTCAGGAACGGCCACTCCTCGCTCTCATTATGCTCAAGATGCTCACGGATTTGCACCCCGGTATGAGAAAACCCGGACCGGTTCCTCCGTGAACCGGCCCGGGCGCCTCGCATGTGCGAGACAAAAGGGCTATACGGTGAAGTTCAGGATCGTGTCCACGACGCGTCCACGCCGTCCATCCTCATAACGATAAGAGGACGACTGGGCCGTGCGGTTGCCGCCCGAAGCGGCCTCGTCCACATCCCTGTAGGCGAGACTGATCGAGGCGATACCGGCGTCGGCGAGGGAGAGCAACTCTCCCGCTTCTGTCGCGCCATTGCCGTTGTCCTTGAACAAACGCAGGCGGGTGAACGCCTCGTCACGCGCGTCGATGACGCCGTCACCGTTGCCGTCGAGTTTGCGTAGTTCCTCAAAACCGTTCTTCGCGCCATTCTGATCGCCAAAGAGTTCCTTGCCACTATCGATCGTGCCGTTGCCGTTGCGA
Source organism: Candidatus Hydrogenedentota bacterium (assembly GCA_020849535.1). Classification (GTDB taxonomy): domain Bacteria; phylum Hydrogenedentota; class Hydrogenedentia; order Hydrogenedentales; family SLHB01; genus JAHDWY01. The sequence goes on along the minus strand of JADLGB010000263.1, from coordinate 16,188 downwards.
TCCAGGGCGAGGAACGCGTCGCCGCCCGTCACGAAAGCGGTGTTGGCCTGCCGGCCGTTGCCCAGGATGTCGAAGCGCGCGCCCGCGGCGTAGTTCGTGAGTTCGATTCCATCGCCGTCGAGATCGAACGTGATCGGATCCGACTGCTGAACCTGTCCTTGCGTAATCTGGACAACTTCCGTCGATTCAAACGAAAACTCGAGCTGCAAGTTGAAGCTGGAGGCCTGAGCCTGAACCGGCTGTGTGCTGCCTGTTCCCGTCGTGCCCGTCGGCGATGCGATCAGGCCAATGGATTGCAGTCCTTCCAGCAATTCGTTGAAGCGCGTCTGGAAGTCCGTCTCGGTATTGGTAAAGAAATCGCCCAGCAACTCGAAAATCTGGTTCAGTATGTCGTCGGCGCTTTCCAGGGCCTCGTCGGTTAGTCCCAGAAGCTGGCCGATTCCATCCGCACCTTCCGCTTGGCTAAGCTTTTCTGAAGCGCCCGCGTACCCGTTCAACGCGGCGCCGCTGATATTCAGCGAAAGCGAGAAGCGTTGTGACACGCGGCGGCTGGCTTCGAGATAGGAGGTCTTCTGCGAGCCTTCCAGGCCATCCGCAACCGATTGGGTCCGCTGACTGAAACGAACCAACTCCTCCGTGCGCGATTCGGACAGGAAGGAGAACGTGAGCTGTGAAGCCTGCGCCTCCGCGCTGGCCGTACCGTCCTCCTGAGTCACACGCGCGGCCGCTTCCTGCAAGGCCAGGGTCAGAGAGAAGCGTTCCACCTGCGAACGATACACGAGCGCGTCGAATTGGTTCTGGATTGCCTGAGATTCATCTCCAGAAACCACGTCACTGTCTTCGGATTCTTCCGCCGCACTCGCGGCAGGCGCCACAATCGATTGTGGAGACCCTTCCAACAGACGCGACAGAAGCCCCTGGGATTGGCCGGTCAAGAGCGAAGATAGTCCTGGCAAGAATTGTGAGTGTGATAGTTGCAGTGCACCTGTTCCCATAGATCGAGTCTCCGAGCCGATTCGATCGGCTCTCCGTGAGTGATCCCCATCCCTATCGCCGATACTGAGTATCGGTAGATTTTCCCGAAAACTTTAGAGTGCGATCGCGGGAATACGTGGCGGCACGATGCGAAGAGCCTGACCGATCGGTCCTAACCGTCAAATCCGTCCGACACATCTCTTGCAGCGTTCTTTACAGGCATAGCGGATTCCGCATATCATACACGGCGGGGGTGACCGATCCCACGAATCGGCTGTAACGTCCAGGGGAATCACATAATGGGCATGAATCGCGCAGGGGGCAAAGGCAAAGTACGTTCGGCGGCAGAGGCCGTGTCTCTGATCCCGGACGGCGCTACGGTTGGGATCGGCGGATTTGGCGGGGCGGCGCATCCCGAAGGGCTCTTGGCCGCGCTCGAGCGCCGCTTTCTCGCTGAGGGTCATCCGCAGAACCTCACACTCGTGTATGCCGCGGGGCAGGGCGACGGCACCGCGCGGGGGCTGAATCATCTCGTTCATGAAGGGATGCTGAAGCGCGTCGTGGGCGGGCACTGGGGCCTGGTACCGGGGATGGGCCGCATGGCGGTCGAAGGCCAAATCGAGGCCTACAACATCCCGCAGGGCGTCATTTGCCAGTTGTTTCGCGATATCGCGGCGGGACGCCCGGGCTGCCTCACGCACGTGGGACTGGACACCTTCGTCGATCCGATCCACGGCGGTGGACGGCTGAATGACCGGACCCCCGTCGGCCTCGTTCAGCGCGTGGAGCTGGATGGGCGCACGTGGCTGCTGTACCGGGCGTTCCCAGTCCATGTGGGGGTGATTCGCGCAACCGCGGCCGATCCGCGCGGCAACCTGGTGATGGACCGTGAGGTGATGACGGGCGAAGCGCTCGCCATCGCCCAAGCGGCGCATAACGGCGGGGGATGCGTGATCGCGCAGGTGGAAGAACTGCGCGATACCGCGGCGCCGCCGCAACTCGTGCAAGTGCCGGGGATGCTCGTGGACGCGATCGTGGTGGCGGATGCTCAGGAGCATCCACAGACGTTTGGCGAGCAGTTCAATCCCGCCTACTGCTCCACCCTGCCTCAGGGCATGTCCATCGCCACCTTGCTTCCCCCCATGCCCATGAGCGACAGGCGCATCATCGCCGCGCGCGCCTACGAAGAAATCCGCGATGGCGATATCGTCAACCTCGGCTATGGGATGCCGGAGGGCGCCGCACGCATCGCGGCGGAACGCGGCGCCCTGGATCGAATCACCATGACCGTCGAAAGTGGCCCGATTGGCGGCGTGCCGGCCGGCGGGTTGAGCTTCGGCGCGTCCAACTATCCCGACGCCATCGTGAATCAACCTTCCCAGTTCGACTTCTACGATGGCGGTGGACTCGATATCGCACTGCTGGGCGCGGCCCAGATCGACGGCGCTGGAAACGTCAACGTGTCGAAATTCGGCCCGAAGCTTGCCGGGGTGGGCGGGTTCGTAAACATCACGCAGTCCACCAAAAAGGTCGTCTTCTGCGGGACCTTCACCGCGGGCGGATTGCAGATCGCGGTCGAGAATGGCCGCTTGCGTATCCTCCAGGAAGGGCGCAGTCCCAAATTCGTGCGCGAGGTCGAACAACTGTCCTTCTCCGCGCAGCGTGCGCGTCTCAACGCACAGCAGGTGCTTTACGTTACCGAACGCGCCGTGTTCCGTCTGGTGGAGGAAGGACTCGAACTGATCGAAGTGGCGCCCGGCATCGACGTCGAGTCGCAGGTGCTGGCGCTCATGGCGGTCCGGCCTCTGGTGCGCGAGGTGCGGCCAATGGCGGCGCTCATATTCGAAGGCGGGGCCTGAACGCGTGGGTCATGAGTCCCGCATCCACAGGATCGGCACCGTTCGGTTTGCCTTGTAGCGGGTCCAGACCTCGTTGATCCCCGCGAGCGCGTCCCCTTGAAACACGCTGCGAGCGGCGCACGAAGTACCTGTTTGCCCATCTTCCTAGAATCGTCGGACTGGTCCAGCCCCGGAAGGGCGGCCGACAGTAACCCCTCGCGGCTCTGCGGCACTGGGCGGTGAGATATGCGGGCTAGGGCAAACGCATGCGAGTCAGGCGCCCTCGCATGCGTCTCATCGCAGGATTTCGCGCAGGACATCCGTGGCGCGGTTCACGACCTCGTCGCGGATGATGTTGCCGCCGGAGCGGATCGAGTTGCGCACTTCCTGGGTAATCCCGCCCACGATGGGAGGACCCCAGGCGTAGCTTGTCTGAGGATCGTTGGGCGGGCCAGTCACGAGGATGCGCAGGCCGCCAGCCGTGCGGAAGCGATCGGCGATTTCCCGGACACCGGGGACCAGGTCGCCCGCGCTCAGCACGGTTTCCAGCAGGCTGACGTGGACCAGTAGCTCGCAGGTATCGGCTGGGAAGTTGACGCCTCCCTGAACCGTGATGAGATAGCTGGGCGTCCGCATGACCATCTCGTCCACAGACATGATGCCGTTCACCATGGTGAACCTTGCGTTGCAGGTGTCGTAGGTCAGACCGGTGTCCTTCAACGTGGGCATACGGAGGCGGACGATCTCCGCAGTCCGAAGCACGGCCAGAACCTTGGTCGCAATGCCCAACTTGCCAAAGGAACCCTTCTCGCCCGTCAGCGCGATGTTGCCGTTCAAACCGTGCGTAGGGTTGATGCCGGTTCCTGTGGGCATTTCGACCGCAATCGTGCCATTCAGGGTGCCTGTGAGGCCGCGCGGTTCGATGAAGGCCAGTTGGTCAATGAGTTGAGCGCCGACGTTTGTTACAGCCAGGTTGGTCGCAAAACGGCCGGTGGGATCATTGGGATCGATCTCGACCGTCCCTGAGATGTTTCCACCGTCGCTTGCGAGGCGGAGATCGGTGATGCGAACATGACCGTCGCGCACCAGGATGCGGCCTGTGGCGTTGTCGAAGCGGGCGTTTCCATACAGCAGCCGGCCCAGTTCCATCGTGAATTCACCATTCATGCCGCCGTTTGGTTCGGCTGGCGTTGACGTTGCCTCAGTGGTGTCGGGCGAGGTTCTGTAATCGGTCAAGGCTTTGGTCAACGCTTGGACGCGCGTGATGTTCACCTGGGATCCCGTAACGCTGCCCAGCCACTGCCCTTGGTCGAGCGTAGCTGAAACCGTGCAGTCCGAATCGGCCCCGCGCACGGCGAAATTGCGAACTGCGAAAGCGCCCGCGCTGGATTCGATCGTTCCGTTGGCCGAATCCACGACGAGTTCAGGGCTGAGGGTGAACCCCACGCCCTCGAGGGTCAGCGCGTACTCGGTTGGATTCGTGGCGATGCGCCCGCGCACTTGTCCCGATGCCTGCCCCCCTCTCGCCAGCAGCCCCGCAAGCGGCGTCAGATTCACGTCGAGGTTGGCGATCTGAAAACGCCCGTCCGCCAGTTCGCCTTGGGCCGTTTCACCAAGACACTCGATCTCGATCGTACGTGCTGACCACAGTGCGGGAGATGCCTCACCGTGGACGGTCACCGCCGCCGCCGTTCCTGATGCTTTGCGAATGTGCTCGCCCAGCGTCAACGTGGCGGCCGTGAGGTCCATCCGGGCATCAAACACGGCATCGTCCGCCGAACGAGTAAACGCGACGGGCACCTCGCCGCTCGCCCCGGCGCCCACAGGCAGTATGGGCACCAACGCCTCGCCGGGCACAGTGGCGTTGACGATCATGTCGCCCAGTGCCCAGGCCTCTTTGCCTTTGCGCCACTCCAGTGAACCCTTCAAGGAGGGCGCGCCCTTCCGATCGAATGCCACAATCACGCGTGCTTCGTTGGGGCCGGGCATGGTCAGGTTCGCATCAAAGGAAGATTGGCCGTATGCGGCGACGATGGCAGGCGCTACGCGCTTGGCGGCCTCCTGCTTGAGAAAGGGCAGATCCATCTGCGCCAGGTTGCCGCTGGCGACGCCGGTCCAGCGCCGTTCGGCGACGGAGTAGCGCCCGTTGAGTTCCGTCGCACCGAGCTTGGAGGACTGGCTCGTGACCGCGGTCTCGATCGTGCCGGGACTCGCCGTGAACGTGGCAGTCAACGGCTCGAAGCGATCGGTCCACGCTTCGCTGGTGATGGCCAGCGCGCCGTTCTTGACGACACCCTCCACAACGAGGTCCGCGGGAATCCCCTCGCCGGGGACGAACGTGGCCTTGATTCGCGACAACTCGACCCGGCCAGTGGCCTCGCTGATCTGCGGGAAAGGCAAAAGACTAAGCAGCCGCTCCCGCGTGAGGACAATCTGCCCAGCAAGGTCGAGCGCGGTGATCCCGTTCGAGAAATCAGGAGTCACGTCGCCTTTGAGGTTCACGCCTTCCGTGGCCAGCTCGTCAAAACGGATCGTCCCCTCGTGGAAGGTGGCCTTGCCTTTTACCGCGTGGAACGCGTTCTCGCCGCTTTTCAAGCTGAGGTCGATCCCATCGAAGGCCGCGCCGCCCTCCACGAGCCTCAGATAGCGATCCTTCGACAAACCAAGCAGCACATTCTCCGCAGTCAGCGTGGCCCCTTCGATCGCGTCGATCTGGACGGGCAAGTCCTTGCGAAATGCCAGGAGGCTGTCCAACCCCGCATCGGAGACGCGCAACGCGGCGACCTTCGCGGCCACAGCCCCATCCGGGGGAACGGAGAGATCGCCCGACAACTCGATCGCGTCCGCCTTCCATTGAAACTCGTTGAGGGTGAAGGTTCCTTCATCGAACCAGGCCTTGCCGGTGAACTTCCCCACCAACGGCGCCATGTCCGCTCCTTCCATCGGCTGCGGCGTGGCATCGCCGCTCAAGTCGGCGGTGAAGGTGCGCTTGCCTGTGCGTGTCACCTTGGCTTCAACGTTCACAACACCCGCCGGGATGTTGCGTGTGCGAATGAGACTCGCGCTGTCCACGCCGGTCAAGGCCACCGTACCCCGCAGGTCGATGCCCATCTCGGGATCGCCTGTCCGGGTAAGAGACGCGTCGGCGGCGAATGTCGCCTCGGCACCGAGCAGCGGCGCTTCACCCTGGCCTGTGACGCGCAGCGTGGGTGCCAGTACGTCGCGAAGAGTCAGGTCGCATTCGAGCGCGTGCTCCGTGCTGTCGCCGAGAAACACGCGCGCGCTTTCCGCGCGGATGCTCCCGACGGAGACGGTCCAACCGCCTTCCTGGGCCGGGGCGGCGCCTGTGGGCCCTATGGCGGCGATGCGCGCCGATGCCTCGCTGAGATTCTGTGGCAGATGGACCGTGGCGCCCCGGATTTCGACGTCGCGCACTTCGAGCACGCCCCGCCCGAGACTCTCCAGGCGAGGGAACACCGCCACCTCGTCGCATGCGGCGCGGAACTGATCGTCGCCCGCCGACACGTCTTCGAGGTGTATTGATGGCACGGGGAGCAGCGTCAGATCGATGTGGCCGATCTGCGCGGGCAGTCCGGTCGCCTGCTGGATGCGCTCGACGATAAGGGGGCGGTATCGGTCGGCCTGCACGAGGCGTTCGGCGACGTTCCACAGCACAATGCACGACACGCCCAAGGCCAGTACCACCCACGGCCAGCGCCGCCTCTTGGGGCGGAATCTCTTGGTCACCTCAGCCATATACACAGTGTATCACGCACCGCTGCCCACGGGGATCCGGCACACGAAGAGAACGACGGAAAACTCGTCCTCCCGCTTTCGCACCTGACGCGCATTGGACCTTGGCGGAGACCATCGAACGAGGAGGGCATGCATTCCGTAGGGCGGGATTTGTTCCCGCCCTCTTGAAGGGAAGGGCACCGCCATGGGTTGCTCAAGAGCTCACAGGGATACCCGGCGCTCTCATTTGGCATCACACGTGTACAGATACAGGATTGGTCTCCCTCCGGTTCACAATTGGAAAGCCAAGAAGGCGGGAACAAATCCCGCCCTACTGAACGCACCCGCTCGGAAACTCATGTGACCGTCGATGCCTTGCCTGCCGGTCTTAGTGCGATTTCCCTGTCAAGTTCCTACCATGGCAACGCGCAAATTGCTAGAATGCCCGCCAAACCTGAGGTCCGGGTGGACGCTGTCATAGCCGAGTCTGGCAAGATGGCGTTGCAGTACGCCGTGAGCGGCGGCCACGAAGAGGTCGCCGCACTGTTGCGGGAACGCGGTGCAACCGAATAACAGCAAAAAACATGACCGGCTCGCCGTGGGAACGATCGCCGTTCTCGGTGTGTCGATGTTTATCGACGCGTTCATCCGCGGCGGCGACATCGTGGCGACGTATTCCGAGTCGGATGTTGTGAATTACTTCGGACCTCTCCGGCACTTCGCATACGGTGAAATCGCGAAGGGCAACTTCCCCTTGTGGAATCCGCACATCTTCTGCGGAAGCCCCTGTTTCGGCGCGTTTCAGTCCGGCTTGCTGTATCCTTTCAATCTTGTCTACCTGGTTTTTCCTCTGGCGACGGCGAGCAATCTTGATGCTTGCTTTCACGTGACGTTCCTCGGCTTGGGTATGTACGGGTGGGCGCGCCTCCGACTGTCCCCGCTTCCCGCGCTGTATGCGGCGGTCGCGATGATGTTCGGTGGTCCCTGTCTTCTCCACGTCATGAGTGGTCACCAACCCATGATCGCCTGTATCGCGTGGACTCCTCCGCTGTTCATTGCCTACGACAGGCTGCGTAGCGGCGGTGGCTTTGGCTGGTTCCTGTTGGGGTGTCTCGCGGCATCCATGCAGGCTTTGTCGGGATGGCCACAGGGCATCGTCATGGTGGCCACGGCGTTCGGCCTGTACTGGGCGTTCACCATTCCATGGAGCGAACGCCGGATCCGCGTGAGCGCGCTCATGGTTCTGACGGCCATGTCTGCCAGCCTCTTAAGCGCCGTCCAACTCTGGGCGGGCTCTGAAGCGAGCCAGGAAAGCGTCCGCGGCCGAGGGGTCCCATATGAATACGCGTCCAGTTTCAGTCTACCGCCCGAGAACCTTCTGACCTGTCTCGTCCCCGGAATCTTCGGCAACGAGCATCATGCGAAGTACTACGCCATGAACCATTTCTGGGAGACCTCGGTCTTTCTGGGCGTCACGACGCTGTTCTTTGTGTGCTACGGCGCGCTCTTCGCACCGCGCGCACGAAAACGCGTTTTGATTCCCATGCTGGCCACGCTTCTCCTGCTGGCCCTTGGCGGACTCACGCCCGTCCATCGCTTCTTGTATGAGTGGGTTCCAGGCTTCAACGGCCTGCGTGGGATGTGCCGGTTCAATCTATACTTCGGCATATTCGCGGCTTTGCTGGCGGGCGAGGGCGTTCAGGCGCTGCTCGCCACGCCGGCACGGTTCACGCGCGCATTCGCCTGCGCGCTGCTCGCCCTGTCCGCGACGCTCCTGACACTCGCGGTATTGGCATGGGTTCCCAAGGCGGCCGGCTCTTCGCTGCCGGACACACTCGCGTGGATGAACGATATGCGCGCCGCACTCGTGAGGTACTGGCCCGCCCGAGGCCCCGAAACGCTCGAGCAATTGCGCTTCACGGCGTACTCCTTACTCATCGCGTCTACGACTTGCGCGGCGCTCGCCGCCCTATGCTTGATGGCGCGGCGGCACGCCTGGGCGGTCCTCGGCTTAGTTGCGTTCGGGATCATCGAGATTACGGTATTTGCCCGAATCCATCGCGGAACCACCCATCTCGACACTGCCATGGGTTATCCTGCACTTGAGACCCTGTACGCACGGGAATCAGGCGACTACCGCGTCATGTTGCGGGCCAAATGGAACGCACCCATGCTCTACAGCGGTTACGGCGTCTGGGGCTTCGACGCCCTGATTCCAATGCGGATTGCGAAGTTCATGGGACACGCCCAACGCGCGAGGGAAGAGGTCGTGGATACGGTCCTTCAGCGCATGCGGTATCAAGCTCCGCTCCGAATGCTGCGTCTCCGCTACCTCGTGTTTCCCAAGGACAGCGCGCAGAAACCTCGACGCTTCGCCGGGGAGCTGCCACGGTTCCTATTCCTGCGCGACTATGAAGTACAGAGCGGCACGCAGCCCCTTGACACCATCAACGGCCCTGGTTTCGATCCGACCCGTGTGGCGATCTTGGGAAGCAAGCCCGTTCCAACGCCGGGCCCTCCGGCAGCGGGCGATTCCGTGTATCGCGTGCGAGGCGATACCGACTACGACGAGTTGGAGATAACGCTCAATTCGTCCGCCATCCTACTAGTGACCGATACGTACAGCACGCACTGGCGGGTGCGGTCCCTCGACGCCGCTCCGCCGCAGGATCGCTACGACCTTATCCCCGCCAATTACGCCCTGCGCGCGGTTCCCCTCGCCGCGGGCAAGCACCACATCGTGATGGAGTACGTCCCGAAGGGATATGTCGTGGGCCGCTGGGTTTCGCTTGGCGCGTGGGTATGCTTTGGACTCGTGACCATTGGCTGGATCGTACGTTCGCGCCGTATTCAGAGGCCGACGCGGGAGCGTGGTGAAACCGAGTAACAGCAAAAGACCAGACCAATTTGCCGCCGGAGCGATTGTCGTTCTTGGCATCCTTATGTTTGTCGACGTCTTCATTCGCGGTGGCGACACGGTGGCGACGCATACACTATCGGACGTGCTCGACTACTTCGGCGAGTTGCACCGCTTCGCGTTCGGCGAGCTGGCGAACGGCAATTTCCCCTTGTGGAATCCGCATATTCTTTGTGGAACTCCCCTTTTTGGCGCGTTTCAAGCCGGCCTGCTATATCCCTTCAATCTCATCTACGTCGCGCTTCCTCTCGCGCTGGCCAGCAACCTGGACTCGTGCTTCCACGTGACCCTGTTCGGCCTGGGCATGTACGCGTGGGCCCGCCGTCATCTCCTGCCGCTTCCCGCGCTGTACTCAGCGGTCGCGACGATGTTCTGCGGCCCCTATTTCCTGCATGTCATGTGCGGCCATCAACCTATGGTCGCCTGCATGGCGTGGGTCCCGCTACTTTTCCTGGCCTACGACAAGCTGCGCGAGAACGGCGGCCTGGGGTGGTTTCTGTTTGGCGTCTTTTCGGCCACGATGCAGGCCGTCTCCGGCTGGCCCCAGGGATTGGTGATGGTCACCGTCGTGTTCGGACTGTACTGGGCGTTGACGATCCCTTGGACCGAGCGGCGCGTCCGCATCAGCGCGCTGATGATCCTCATAGCCGGATTCGCGGGACTCTTGAGCGCCGCCCAGCTTTGGGCCGGTTCTGAGACCAGCCAGGAAAGCGTGCGCGGCGGAGGAATCCCCTACTACTACGCGGCCAGCTACAGCCTCCCTCCCGAAAATCTAATGACTTTTCTGGTTCCAGGGGTTTTCGGCAACGAGCACCACGCGAAATATTTCGCCCGGAACCACTTCTGGGAAACCTCCGCGTTTCTGGGAATCACAACCCTGTTCTTCGTGCTGTACGGGGCTCTGCGGGCACCCCGTGCGCGGAGACGGGTGCTACTGCCTTTGATGGCCGCCTTGCTTATTTTGGCTTTGGGCAAGTACACGCCCGTGCATGCGTTCCTGTACGAATGGATTCCGGGATTCAACAGCCTGCGCGCCATGTGCCGCTTCACCATGTACTTCGCCATGTTCGCCTCCTTGTTGGCGGGCGAAGGCATTCAAAGCCTGCAAATCCAAGCCATGCAGCCCGCGCCGGCCCGCCACATGCGCGCTTTCGCGTGCGTGCTGATTGCGTTGGCGGCGTCGTTCGCGATACTCGCCGCGCTGGTGTGGATCCCTAAGGCGGCAGGTGAGTCGCTGCCCGATTCGCTCGCGTGGATGAGTGACCTGCGCTCCGCGCTGATGGAGTATTGGCCAACGAAGAAGCCCCGCTCCCTCGAGCAGTTCCGTTTCATCTCGTTTTCCATGCTCGTCTCCTCCGCGACCTGCGCCGCGCTCGCTATCCTCTCCCTGCTTGTCCGGCGGCGCTCCTGGGCGGTCCTCGCGCTCGTTGTATTCGGCCTCGTCGAAATAGCCGCCTTCGCCCGGATCCATCGCGGCACGGCCCATCTCAGTTCGACCATGGACTATCCCGCCGTCGAGAGTCTGTACACCCGGGAACCCGGTGATTACCGCGTCATGCTCCGCAACAACTGGAACGCGCCCATGCACTGCGACGGCTACGGCGTCTGGGGCTACGATCCCCTCATCCTCGGCCGGTTCGCGGAGTACTTCGGTCACGCGCAAGGCGTCAAGCGGGAAGTCATGGACACCGTGTTGCCGCACATGCGGTACCGTCCTTCGTTCCGGATGCTGCGCTGCCGGTATCTCGTGCTTCCCAAGAACAGCGATCAGGAGCCGCGCCGCTTCACCGGCGACCTTCCACGATTCGTGTTCCTGCGGGAGTATGAAGTGGACAAAGGCAAACGCGTGCTCTCCAAGATCGAAGAGGAGGGCTTCGATCCGGCGCGCACGGTGGTTTTGGAAGATGAGCCCATACCAGCCCCCGGCCCGTCAGCCCAAGGTGACACACTACGGGTCGTGCGGGGCGATACGGACTACGACGAATTGGAGATTTCGCTCGCGTCGCCTGCAATTCTGCTGGTAACCGACGCCTACAGCGAACACTGGCGCGTGCGCTCGCTTGATCACGCTCCACCGCAGGACCGCTACGAAATCATGCCCGCGAACTACACGCTGCGCGCAATTCCCTTGGCCGCGGGCAAACACCACATCGTGATGGAGTACGTCCCGCGGGGCTACGTCGTGGGCCGATGGATCTCGCTGGGCGCGTGGGTGTGCTTTGGAATGCTGTGTGTCGTGTGGTTAGTCCGCACCCGCCGCGCGCGGCAAAGATAAAGAGCACAGCCGGGGGCGGCTATGCCACACGCGCTTGCCCTGCCGTTGACTTGATTTCTTTCTTACTGACTGCGATATGCCCCAAGACACCAAGAAACCAGAGCGGGTGTCTTCTCGCAGATAGACGTGTGGCATAGCCGCCTTCGGCTGTGCACTTTCCCGGTCTTGTTCCCGCGTGAACGACTCCGCGCGAGCACCCGAGTCTAAAACGGCGTGTCGTCCTCTTCGTAGGCCTCTTCGGAATCGAAGGGAGCCCCCACGGCGCTGGGAGGAGGCGCGTAGGACGGCGCTTCGCCGGTTTGCGCGGGATCCTTGAACCGCTGAATGTTGCGGTCGAACATGAGGTCCAGTTTGCCCGTCGGCCCGTTTCGCTGCTTCGCGATGTTGACATGAATGAGGTTTTCGTGCGCGGGCTGCTCTTCCTCGTCATCGCCGCCGCCCCGTTTGTACGCGGGCGGGCGCGACAACATGAGCACCACGTCGGCGTCCTGCTCGATAGCGCCGGACTCGCGCAGGTGCGACAGTTTGGGCGCGCCGGTATCGTCTTTCTCTGCCTCGCGGCTCAACTGCGAAAGCGCGATCACGGGCACGCGTAATTCGCGGGCGATCCCTTTGACGGATCGCGAGATCTCCGCGATCTCGGTTTGCCGGCTCTCGGTACGGCCCGGCGCGCGCATGAGCTGCAAATAGTCGATGATGAGCAGGTCCACGCCGTGCTGCGCCGCGTGCCGCCGCGCCTTCGAGCGCAGCTCGAGGATGCTGATGTTCGGCGTGTCGTCGATGTAAATAGGCGCGGCGTTCAGTTTGCCCGCGGCCAATTGAAGTTTCGGAAACTCCGACTTCGCGAGAAAGCCCGTGCGCAGACGCTTCGAATCGATCTGCCCTTCCATGCAGAGCAGGCGCTGTACCAACTGCTCCTTGGACATTTCCAGACTGAACACCAGCACCGACTTCTTTTCGCGAATCGCGGCGTTGCTGGCGATGTTCAGTGCGAAGGCCGTCTTCCCCACGGAGGGCCGCGCCGCCAGGATGATCATGTCCGACTTCTGAAACCCCGACAGTAGTTCGTCGAGCCGGTGGAATCCCGAAGGCAGGCCTGTGTAGCCCGTGTGGGATTTGATGATCGCTTCGATGCGGTCGATGGCCTCGGGAATGAGGTCCACGACCTTGAAGATGGGATTGAGCTGGCGCGTCTCCGAGATCGAGAAGATCGCCTGCTCCGCCTGGTCCAGTAGCTGATTCACATCGGAGGGCAGGCTGTACGCCTCGCCCGCCAGGCGCGTGCACGCGGAGATGACGCGCCGCAACACCGCCGCGTCCAAAACGATGCGCGCGTAATATTCGACGTTGGCCGAGGTGGGAACCGCCCCGACGAGGTCCGCGATATAACTGGGCCCGCCGACGGGTTCGAGCTGGCCGTCGCGCGTAAGCTGTTCCACCAGCGTCACACCGTCGATGGGCGTGTCGTTGCGGTACAGCGACACCATCGCACCATATATGTGCTGGTGCTTTTCTGAATAGAAGACGTCGGCCGCGTTCTCCCGCAGGATCTCGATGGCCGTTCCGACCGCCTCGGGGTTCAGCAGCATGGCGCCAAGAACCGACTGCTCCGCATCGATGTTCTGCGGCGGCATCCGGTCGAAACTGGCTGGCGCCTTTCGCTGCGTAGCCACGTTACTCGGCGACCTCCGCCTCCTCTTCTTCCGTCGCTTCCTTGGTCACCCACACCTTGACGGTGGCATTGATGCCCTTGGCCAGGCGCACGGATGCCGTGTGAATGCCCAGCGTCTTGATGGGCTCTTCGAGCGTAATCGACTTGCGGTCGATCTCGCGGCCCAGGGCCTTGAGCCCTTCCGCGATGTGCGCGGTCGTGACCGACCCGAAGATGCGGTCTTCTTCACCGGCGCGCGCCTTGATCTCGACGGTCAGACCTTCGACCTCCTTGGCGACCTTGGCCATCGCGGCCAGCAACTTCTCTTCGCGCTTGCGGATGATGCGCATTTCATGCTCAATCTGCTTGGCGCTTCCCGAATCGGCGCTCACCGCCAGCTTGCGCGGCAGCAAGTAGTTGCGCGCATAACCCGCCGCCACCTTGACCGTGGCGCCCATTTCGCCCAGGTTGGGCACGTTCTCACACAGGATAACCTTCACGGTGTCCTCCTCTCCTTCATCGGGCTGCGCCTCGCGGCGCGGCCTCAAACAAGCTTCATTACTATACGGTATCGCCGCCCGGTCTGTCTCTACCCTGCCGGGCCGCCAGAATCGCATCGATCTTGCGCCGGTAATCGCCCCACGTGTCGAACAGGCCGATCAACATCAGCATGGGCACGGAGCCCACATTCACCAACACAAACAAGAACAAGACAAAAAGCAGCAAGCCCGGCCGGAATGCCTGGATTCCATACAACAGGATTGCCAATCCGTTCAGACAATACACCGCGCCGAGCCCCAGGGTGGCGTTCCACGCCACAAAGCTGATCGCCGGGTATGGCCAGCGCTGGTATGCAAAGCACAGCAGCGCCACCGCAATCGCGCACCACACCAGCCACTCCGAGGGCCGCATGTCCACGAACGAACCCGAAGGTCCGGCGTGGCCAAATCGCCTCCGCAATACGTACGCCGAAACCGACACAAATGCGCACGACGCTGCGATAGTCGCCGCAAAACTACAGCCGAACAGCCACGAAGCCTTCTGGTCCCTTATCCACACCAGCGTATCGATAGTGTCCTGAACACTGCCGGCGCCGCTACGCTTCGCCTGGTCGTGGAGACCTACGGTCAACGTTTCAAACATTTGGTCGATCTGGCTGGCCCAGGCCGTCCATGTCAGCGCGACAAACAGGGCCATCACGCCGAACAGGAATAGCGTCGCAGCGTAAACAATGCGACCATATGGCCAGAAGCGATCGATGCCCGCGCCTGCAACCAATCCCGTGCACGCGAACACCAAGTGTTCCAGGCCGGAAGCGCCAGCGTACGCGAGCAATTGGCCGGTGCTGAATCCGACAGACGTCGTTCCGGAAGCCCCTCGCACAAGAGCGAGTTTCAGCAGGAGACTCAGTACCGGCGCCAAGACGGCAATGGCCAGCACCCCGGCAGTCTGCCACATCCGTTTGCGCGCGACACACACCGCCACCAGCACCGGAAAGATGCCGAGGGAGAGAGGGTAGGAGCTTGCCCCCAACAGGAGCAAGCCCCCCCATAACAACACCCGTTTCAGCATGCTCCGCCACCTGTGAGGCGCGCCGCGTGGCGCCCCTTAGTCGGCGACGTACGGCAGCAGCGCAATTTGCCGGGCCATCTTAATGGCGCGCGTCAGCATGCGCTGATGGCGCGCGGTGGCCCCGGTGATCCGGCGCGGGATGATCTTGCCGCGCTCGGTCACGTAATGCTTGAGCATGCCCACGTCTTTGTAATCGATATAAACAACCCGATCCACCGTCAAGCGGCAGACCTTGTTGCGCGACAGGGCCTTCTTCTTCTTTTTCCGGGCCCTGGTCTTTACCCTGGACATCATTCTCGCCATTCCATCTTCTCCTGTTCGATTGCTCAGAAGGGAATATCGTCTTCCGCTTCCGGTATCGGCTCCTCGATCGCGCGCGGCTCCGGCCGCGAACCCTGCGACGGACCCCGGTCACCCCAATCCAAGGACTGGATGCGCTCGGCACTCACCTCGAAGGAAGTCCGTTTCTGGCCTTCCTTATCGACGTATTCGTTGCTGCGCAATTGTCCCTCGACAAGGACCGGCCGCCCCTTCCGAAGATTCTCGTTGCAGTACTCGCCGGTTTTGCCCCAGGCCGTGACGTTGATGAAAAGGGTTTCTTCCCGCTTTTCACCCTCTTTCGTCTTGTAAAACCTGGAAACCGCCAAGCCGAGCTTGCATACGGGCATACCAGAAGGGAGATAGCGCAGTTCCGGGTCGCGTGTCAGCCGTCCCGCTAGAATGACCTTGTTCACATCCGGCATGCGCAAATCCGACATGGATCTAACTCCTTCGAAGTAAGCCGGTTAATCGTCGTCGTCGTCGTCGTCGCGGCGGCGTCCCCGGCTGGGCCGGCGGTCGTCGTCCTCGTCGTCATCGTCCTCGCGGTTGCGTTCGCGCGCGGCGCTGGCGCGGATCTCCGCTTCCACACGCTGCTTCTGCTCTTCTTCAAGCCGCAGGGTTTGGGGGTCGAAATAGACGATCAGATCGCGGATGATGTTCTCGGACAGTCGAAAATGGGTCTCGAGACGGGCCGCGAATTCCGCGGTTGATTCAAACCGCAGCAGAATGTACACGCCTTCGGTGTACTTCTTGACTTCGTAGGCCAGTTTCCGTTTTCCCCACGTTTCCGAGCGCACGATAGTCCCGCCGTTGGCCGTGACTAGATTCTCGACCTCCTTGGCTACCGTCTGGATCTCATCGTCTTTCAGGTCGGGCCTGACGATGTAGAGCGCTTCGTACGTTC
>JADLGB010000262.1 GCA_020849535.1 Candidatus Hydrogenedentota bacterium | reverse complement strand
CTTACCTTGATCATGGCAGAAGTCGGCGTCGCAAAGGTAATCTGGTTCTTGGTCCAGTGAAGGGCGTTCAGAAAGAAGTCGCCCGTCACCTCGTCGCCCGTCTTGAACCAGTACAGAACGGCCTCGTAGTGGTCCCCTTTCATCAAGACCAATCTGCGGGCCGTGAAGAGTATCCCAACCGCGACATCCTCCTGCCGGATGATCTCCCACCCGTCGCCCACCAGGCAGACCTCCGGGAAATGGAGGCTCCTGCGCGTGCTTCCCGCGTGGACGATACTCAGCAGCACCGGGCGCCCGTTCGAAGCGCGGTAGGTCCGCATCAGGATCGTGCTTGTCTCCAACAACTGCTTCGTGCGTTCGTCTACCCCATAGTCAGGGCCTTCCTGTTTGAAGTCCACGATTGTCGCGGGAATGCGGAATTCTTTCGGAGCGGGCGCTTCAAGTTGTGCGGCGCTCTGGGCTCGCATGGTTGCGAAGTGCAGCAGGGTGACAGCCGCCAGGATCGCAAGCGCCGCCGAGGCAAGCATCCGGGGCCATCCGGGACTCGCCCCGATCGCCTTACCCGCGGATAAGGCCTTTCCATCCTCCCGGCGCGGCGCGATACGGCGCAACGGCAGTTCAAGCACGGAAAACAGGAGGATCGCCACACCGAAGATCAAGATGCCCGAATAGTCGTGCACTTTGCCGCCCGCCACCTCGCTGCCCCAGAAGTAGCCCACGACGCAGAGAAAGAAGATGCGAATGATGTTGGCGGCCACGGCGATCGGCGCCGCCATGATGAGGATAAGCGCGCGCGCCCAGTTGCGCACGGCGCTGATGTAGGCGAACACCGCCCCCAACGCAAGCAAGGCGATCAGAGAACGCAGGCCGCCGCAGATATCTCCCACCAACAGACGGTCGTTGCCGAAGTGCACCCAGGACCCATCCTGGACCATGGGCAGCGTCAGCAGGTTCGCGAGCACTACCGCGCTGTGGGCCGCCGTCAGCTTGAGTTTCAGGGCCAAGTTCTGTGTGAGCGACGGCGGGATTGGAATCATGAACAACAGGAATAGAATCGGAAACCACAGCCGCCGGGTCCAGGCCCCTCCAAACAGGACCAGGCAAATCCCGGTGAGCATAGGAATCATGGAAAACCCCGCAATCACCCTGAAGCCCAGGTAATCGCCCGCCAGCAGCAATAGGCCACTGATCAGAATCCATGCCAGTCCGGAGGGAGAAGCGGCGACCGGCAGCGAGGCGAGCACACGCCTGTCCTTCCACACAAAGAAGAGGCTGATGAGGGGGACCAGAAAACCGTGCGTGTAATTCGAGTCGGTCAACGTCCAGTTCAAATAGAGTTCTTGCATTGACCGCCAGTAGAGCAGCCCGTATAGCGCGGCGAAAATGACACCCAACGGGAGCAGCCTTCGCGGCAGTTGGCGCGACACCCCCTCCGCGGCATCACGGTCAGTGGACGGAACCGGCGTTTCGACAGGAGCCTTCATGCCGCGGATTCCCGTTGTCTGAGCGCTGCCCGGATACGCGTGAGCTGATCGCCAGTCACGGTATCGCCATCCGCGGCTTTCTGCGTGGCCGATTCGAGATACTGCTTGGACGTCTCCAGATTACCGATACGAAAATAGGCCTCCGCGATGGCCGCGTCCATCCGCGCGCTGGTGGACGGCATGGCAAGCGCGGCCGTTTGCAGATCGCGCAGCGCGTTCTGTGCATCCCCTTTCGCCAAGAGAATCATCCCACGAGTGGCCAAATACTCCGGCCGTTCATCCATGGCGATAGCGCGCGACACTGTATCTTCCGCATCCTGCAGGTCCGCGTGCGAATCGTACAGCAGTTGCGCGTAGATGTGAAGCATGTCCGGGCTGTTGGGATTCTTCTGGAGATAACGCTCGCTCAAGCCGAGGGCTTCCACGAGGTTCCCTTGGCGAAGCCGGATGTCCAGCATCGTCCGAAGGGCGGGAACATTGTTGGGATCCGCAATCAAGGCGCGCGTCAAGGCGGTCGATGCTTGTGGAAGATCCTCGTCGCCCGCCTCCGCGAGATAGAATTGCGCGAGGTTCACCCATACCTCCGGGTCTGACGGGCGCTTGTCGGCAAACGCCCTCATCAACGCGATGGATTCCGCGGTGCGCCCCTGCCTCGAGATGGCCGCGGCGAGATTTCTCACCGCGGCCGCGTCATCTGGATTCGCCTCGTATTGCGCGCGCAGTACATTCTCCGCGGCCTGCACGTCCCCTTCGGCCATCAGGAGCCGGCCTTGAAGCGCATCCAGTGCGGCCCGCGCCGCCGGTAATCGCACGGCCAATGCCTCCAATCGCGCCATCACCGCCTGGGCTTGGCGCGTCTGGTCTCGGTCCATGAGACTGATCGCCAGGGACTGCAACGCCTGAACATCTTCCGGATTCAGCTTGAGCGTACGCTCGAAAGCCCGCTCCGCTTCGAGGCGCCGTCCCGACGCAAAGAGGATCTCTCCAAGCTGCAACTGAAGCACCGGCTCATCCGGCGCCAGCGAAGCCGCCCGCTCCGCGTGGGTCAACGCCTTCGGGAAATCCTTGCGAAGCTGGGCCAATCGCGTGAGCCCCCACTGCGCGTTGACGTTGTTTGGATTGGCGTCCGCCGCTTGCTCGAACAAAGCCTCCGCCTCGTCGATGCGGGGCGGCACTTCCCGCAACAGCAGAAAACCATCAATGGTCTGGAGGACCGGATTGTCGGGTTCCTCCGCGCGGACTTGCGCAATCATGGACTGCGCCTCCGCCGCGTTCCCCTCGAACGTAGAAAGCATGGACTGAATGACCTGGAGCCTGACCGTGTTGTATCGTCGGCGCAGCGGATTGCCGGACGCGATGCGGGGGTCCAATTCCCGCAGCCTGTCCATTGCCGTGCCTAAGTCGCCCTGACGTGTTGCGACGGATGCGCGCTCCAGCGCCACCTGTAACTTGCCATCGGCGCTCTCGATGTGGGTCTCGGCAACGCTCAGAAGATCGATGGCTTCCTGATAAAGACCGCGCGCCGTTAAAAGACCGGCCCAGGCAATCGAGTCGGCCGGTGTAGGACTCTGAGCGGACAAAGCCTCCTGCGCTATTTTGAGGGCCTCATCGGGCGAGCCGGTTTCCGCGGCGATCGCGGCCTTCGCTCTGCGCAGTTCCTCTGGTGCAATACCCCCGGACTCGGCGTCCCGTACGAGCGTGCGCGCCCGCTCCGCGTCCCCGCGCGCCAGCGCCAATTCCACGAGGCCGTAATAGGTCGAAACCTGCTTCGGGTTCTTTTCGAGAGAACGTTCCAGGAGCTGTTCCGCAGTGGCCGCATGCGCTTCCAGTGAGCCAGAGCGCTCCGCCGCCCGGTACAACGCGACCCCCGTCTTGTAAAGCGCCGCGGAATCGCCATTTTGGTCTCGTAGCAGTTCCGCGGCGCGTGTCGCGGTCGCGTCCAGCGTCTCTGGCCTGCCGAAATGCTGAGCGAGCATTCGCTGCGCTCGCAGATCGTTGGGGGTCTTGGCGAGGTACGCCTCCAGCGCGCCCTGCGCCAGAGCCGTCTCCCCTGAGTTCAGATAGGCAACGGCAAGCGTATATTGCGCTTGATGAAAACCTGGACGCAGTCCAACCACCGCCTGGAGCTTCTTCACCGCCCCCGGCGAGTCGCCTTTCACCAGCATTTCCTTTGCGGCGAAGTACTCCTGGACCGGCAATTGCCCAGGGTACGCTTCCTCGTACTGCGCAACGGCCTGGTGTCCATCTTCGAATTGCCCCAAGCTGAATTGCATGTCGGCAAGCGTAATGAGCATCACCGGATTGTCTGCCAGGACCAGTGGGTCCACCCCTTTCAGCAGCTCGATGGCCTTGGCGTACTCGTCCTTGGCCACATACGCGCCTGCCAGCAACATGAGACTCGTGGGCTCATACTCCTTTTCCACGGCGTCGCGCAGCCGGTCGATCGCCGTGTCGAAATCCTGCCGCAGGCTCGCAACCTGGGCTTCCGCGACCAGCACGTACGGGTCACCGGGGGCAAGCCGCGAGGCCTCCGCGAGCAGCTCGTCGACCCGCCGCCAATCCCGGCTGCGGGCAATGTGCCGCGCATAGTCGACCCGGACGCGCGCGTCCTGGGGGCGCGACGCCAACGCGTCGCGGAAGACCTCGTCCGCCTTATCATCGAGCCCGCGATCGCGCAGAAGCCGCGCGTAATTGCTGTAGACATCCGAGTGCTCCGTCCCCATGACGGCCAGCGCCCGGTAGTTCTCCATCGCGTCGTCCCGCTGTCCCATCCGGTCCAATGCCAACGCCACGTAGTAGCGTAAATCCGAGTCTTGTGGATTCGAGGACAACCATTGCCTGGCGTAGTACTCGATGTTACCCCACGCGCTCATGCTTTCGTACAGATCCAGCAATTGGGCACGCACGTCAAGGTTGCCCGGGTCCTGGCTGAGGATCTGCAAATACGCCACGGAGGCGCTTTGCAGCGACCCGATCCGGTTCGCGGTAATGTGACGGCACGCGTCCGCATACTTGAGCAGCAGCTCGGTGTTGGTACGGTCCTGAGGCAGGTAGCGCTCGAGCCGGTGTTTGGCGAGTGTCCAGTCGCCCGCCGCATATGCGGCTTCGGCTTCCTCCAGCCACGTCGCGTTGCGGTGGTGAAGGTACGCAGCGAGGCCCGCCCACGCCATAATCCCCAGCGCCAGGAGGAGTGTCAGACCCGCGGCCAACCACTTCCAGATTGAACGATTCATCCAAGCCCACCTTCGACGCGCTTCGCCCGTGCACGCGTCAACCCCTCGCTCGCCCCGCAACCTGGGGCGCCGGCATTCGGCGGATGCCAAATCTCCCCCTCACAAAAGCAGCCTCGCGAAGTCCCCCACGCGCATTCTAGAGCTTGCGGTAGCGGCCTCGTCTACGAAAACGGGCTCCAGGCCAACGGCGTCTGGCGTGCGCCTGACTCAATTACCTGCCGCGCCGGATCCGGGGATCGCCCTCTTCGAGGAGCAGAATGGAGGGCGCTTCCTTCGTACGAATGGAGATCCGGGGTTCTTCCGCCTCGTCGCCGCCTCCCTGCTCGGTCTCGTAATTGTAGTACGTGTCCATGGTGCGGCGCATATAGCCACCGGGGACATGCTTCACACGGTTCAGCACCACACCGATCACGTTTGCGCCAATCTGCTGCAATTCGGCGATCGCCCGGCGGGCCATGCCCAATGTCGAAACCTCGGCGCCCACGACCGCGATCACTCCATCCACCACCGGCGCGAGCAGCTTGGCATCCGCCATCAACAGCACGGGCGGGGTGTCGATAACGACATGCTCGAAGGCCTCCTCGGCCTTCTCGAGAAAGTCCACCGTTTCCCGTGAGGCCAGTTTGCCCACCAGCTCCTTTCCGCGTATCCCCGGACCCAACACCCACAGGTTCGGGAAAGGACTCGGATGAATCGCATCCGTCATGCTCACACGGTTCGCGAACATCTCGCTGAGACCCACGTCCGGCTGCATCCCGAGCGTTTTCTCGACTCCGGGACGCCGCGCACACACATCCAACAACAGAACCCGGCGGTTGGCTTGGGCGAGCGCGATGGCTAAATTGCACGCCAGCGATGTCTTCCCGTCCCCCCGTGTCGCGGAGGTCACCAGACACGTGTTCAGTTCGGCCGATCCCTCCGGCGGGTAGATGATGCGCGTGAGAAGGCGCCGGACTTCATCCGCGGAGCGCGAATCCGGGTGTTCCGCGGTGAGCAGTGCGGCGTTCTTGCCTTCGGGAAGCTGCTCCACGCTCAAATGCGGAATCATCGCCATCAACGGGCGATCCGTGCAATAGCCGATGTCCAGCGGCGTACGAACTTGTTGATCGGTGAGTTCGCGCCACAGCCCGATGGCGAATGCCGCGCAACACGACCCCATGAATGCCAGTGCCATCATCTTGAAGCGCCGGCCATAGTCGGGCGCTAAGGGCGCCAACGCCTCACTGGCCACTTCTATCGTCGCCGGCGCTCTGCTTTCCACGTGCAAGACGCGAATGCGCTCCTGAACCTGCTTCAATTCCTCCATGGCGTCTTTGAGCGCATCTTCCTCCTCGTGAACGGCCGACATGGCCTTCACGACATCCCGCGATTCCGTGGCCCGCTTCTGGAGTTCCGCGTCAAATTGGGCTACCCGCGCTTTGGCGTCTTCCAGCGATTTGGTGGCCGTGGCGAATTGCCGTTTTGTTTCTTCGTAGCGCGACAGCAAGACCTTCGCACGGGCTTCCGCCTCCGCCTGCTTCAGGGCTGTGGCCACGGCGTCGCGGGCTTGCTCCTGCACCCGGATCTGGGGATGCCCTTCGAGGTAACGGCTCTTCGTTTGCGTCACCGTGGCGTCGGAGGTGGCCAACATCTGCTTCTGCACCAACACCGAACTGTCGCCGTTGACGGCATCCTCCACGCCGAATTCGTAAATCGGATCCTGGGGCGATTCACGCTGCTGCGTCATCAGCTCTTCCAGCCGCGTCAAATACCCCTGGACCTGCTCGATCTCCTTCTCCGCGCTCGTCTGGTCTCCCAGCGCCTTGGAGAGCCCGTCGTAATACGCGCGCACTTCCGAGTCCGCGCTGTTCTCGCCCGGCAACTGCGCGCTGCCCACGTTCTCACGGCGCGCCGACAAATTCGCCCGCAGCCGCGCCACCTTGTCTTCCAGCGTGTTCCTCTCTTCAATGAGCTGACGCGTGATATCGTCGTTACGCGTCTTCTCCGCGGTCGTGGCCAGTTTCAGATACTCCTGCACGGTGGCATCCACGATGGCCAGCGCGGTATCCCGATCGTCAGATTGAAACGAAACCGTTACCAACTCCGTACCCGGCTCCAGCGAGGCTTCAACATTCTCGATCAGGAATTGCTCGGGGTCTTGCTGGATCTTGATCAAGGGCAGCGCCTGGATATCCTCCCGGCCCGACACCAGCGACAGCACCGCGGCTCCCTTGATCAGGTTGACTTGAGTTTCCACGTGCCGCACATAGTCGGAGGATATCGCCCCGCCGCCGAGGTCCGTTAACACGGTATGCCTGGTGTTGGAGAACCGAATCGCCGCGCTGGCAGTGTATTCTCGCGGGACGACAAGCCAGATTGCGGCCATCGCGGGAATCGATATCGCGAGCACGATCCCCGCCATTAAGGCGCCGCGCATCCGCACCAGCCGCCTGATGTTCAGGTTGCGCGGAGAAGCGCCCGCACCCGCGGCTTGGCCAAGAGCGGCCACGGAAACGTCACTGTGAAACTCACTCGACATGCTTGGCGGTTCCGCCCCTGGTGTTACGGCGTAGGTACTGCGGGAGCACTGGTCTGGAATTCCTGCAACAGCTCGCCAAAATTGCGGACGTTCTGCAGCGCGTTGACCGCCGCATTACCGCCACCCGTGTCCGTGAGGAGCTTGTTCCGGTCTTCCGCGTAGTAGGTGTCGAAGAACTGGCTATAGAGCGACATCACCTGGGAAATCGGCCCGGTTACACGCGACACGAACTCTCCCAGCTTCACCAGCCCCTTGCGCG